>CAUWJW010000220.1:0-4413 GCA_963558985.1 uncultured Clostridia bacterium
CGTATAGGTCTTTTTTGTAATCCACTTTCCGCCGGACTGAATTTGTATCTGCACCCTGCGTCCGTAAGCGGGTGAGATTTTAATGGTATCAGAAAGAGAAGAACGGGACCTTTTGGTTAATTTTTTAGAAAGTCCTGAGACAGAAGTTTCCTGCCTGCAGACGGTTACTGTAATGACGGGAGGAGTGGTTTCGCCGGCAGCTTCATAGTCCTGAGGCAACTGAGGTGCAAAGGTATACGTTCCGCACTTTTCGCTGTCAAAGGCAGGAGCGGCCTCCCATGAAATAGGGATCGGAAAGAACTGATCAGAACCATGTCTGCGCACTTCTAAAGTTTCAGGGAAAATAAGATCAGGTGCTTTCTTTACAAGACACTGCTGTTGTGCAACAGAAGGTGCAAGAGGTTTGAATGCTTCGATCAGCTCAGCTTTTTTGCCGGCAGCCGGATCAGAACTGCCTTCCTCTGCCGGAACGCGCAGCTTTGAGGAATCAGGAGTGCCGGAAGAAGTTGCCGCTTCTTGTGTGTCGGTCCGAATCGTTGAGAGAGCCGAGAAAGCGGGAACAGCAGTTTCTCCGGCAAAGATAGCGTCAGGAGAAGAAACTGTCAGGAGCAAGAATGCTGTAATAAGCGAAAAAAATCGTAAAAATTTCAATTTGGTCACCTTCCTTGTGCTTGGTTTAAAATCAGACTCATCATAACATAGTTTTGTAATAGGGTAAACGGCATAAATTTACAGGCAAAAAACAATTTTTACCAGTTATAAAATCTGCTGCTTTTCACAAACTAAAAATGTAAACGCAAGGGAGGGATTAAAATGAGAAAAACGCAGAAAAACCAAAACAGAAACGAAACTAACAATAATAATCAGAATAATCGTTTCAGCAATGAAGCTGACAAAAATGAAAGAAATCAGAAAAATAACGCAAGAAAAGCAGAGTATTAAGCAGCATGCAGGAGGAGCGGGTGTTTTCTGACCGATACAGAGCGGAAGAACCGCTCTTTTTGCTTTTCACAAAAAAAGGCGCAGAGAAACTTCTGTATCTTTTCTACACTGTTATATTTGCCATTAACAACAGTTTGTAGTATAATATTAAAAGTTATAATCTCGGTGAAGTGCGCCAAGATAAAACAGAAAAAATCTCAAAAGAAATGGGAGAACCGGATATGACAGTAATTGCAGCAATGACACTGGTAGCGCTTTTAATAATTATGCTGCTGATGATCATTGGTTTAGTACTATGGCAGAAGAGGGCAAGCATACAGTTGGATCATCTGCGGGAAATCAGAGAGTCCCTTGCCGTTATTGAACAGAGAATGCAGGTTTTAGAGGAAACAGTACGTGCCGGAAGAGAAGAGGTTCGGGAAACTTCCTGCATTTTACAAGAGGCTTTGGCCGAAGATGAAGATGCAGGAGAAGAAGCGGAGCTGCCGCAGGAACCGGATCAATCTGCAGAGGAGATTCCTGAGCCGGATGCTGTGGAAAGTGAAGAACCGGAAAGTGGAGTTTCGGAACAAGAAGTTTTAGAATTCATACAGGAAGAAGCCGATTTTCACGTTCAGCCGGAGGAAGAACAGCCCATTATCTTGGATCAGAGCGAACAGGATTACCCGAAAGCGTCAAAATACAACAGCGGTAAGAGCGGAAAAATTTACACTGAGGAAGAACTTGAATTACTGATTAAAGAGTAATCAACAGAGGAGGAACTTATGTTTTGTAGAAAATGTGGACACAAATTGGAAGACGGGGATAAGTTTTGCAGTTCCTGTGGCGCAAAGACCATCTTAGCAGAGGACGCGAATACAGAGGAATCTTTGAATGGAAATACAGTGGCTCCTGACTCGGAATCAGAAGCACCGCCTTTGTTTGAACCTTTTGATTTCAGTTCTTTGGATATCGGTTTTGACCTGGGACTGAAAAAAGAGGAGCAGGAATCCGAAGCCGATAAGAAAACAACAGTTTCACCTGTTGAAGACTTCGACTGGAATATACATAGCTTTCCCGGAATGAAACCGGAGAAGACAGAAGATATTGACTTTGACTGGTCTATGCCGGCAGAAGAAGAACCGGCGCTGCAAATGGAGGAAACAGGGGGTGCATCAGCCGTATCGGAAGCAGCTGTGCCGGAACTGGAACTTCAGAAAGCTGTAGGATCCTCAGAGACAGCCGATGAAGGGCAGAGTTCTTTAGAAAACAGTGAAGTGCCGGCATCTCCGCTGGAGGAAAGTCTTTTTGGGGAACTGGACAGCAAGACAGACGAAGCAAGAAAACAGTCTGAAGAGATCGACAAATTTTTCACTTTTCATAAGAAAAATGAGCAGTTTCAGAAACTGCTGGACCAGGAGTATGAGAAGATTAAATCCGGAAATATCCTTTCTGATGAAATGGATACGGCTGCGGCTGTTTCAGAAGAAAAATTTGCCTCCCGCAAGCCGGAAGATCCTATGGAAGACCTTTTTGAGGCAGAAGGCGTTGTAAAGGCATATGAACCGAAGCCGATCGAGACAGATGTGCTCGAAAGAATAGAAGCTGCTGAAGCTGAGAAAAAGGCAAGAGAAGAGTCTGAACGTCTGATTGAAGAAGAAAAAGAAAAGGCAAGACAGGCAGAAGAAGCCCGCATTAAGGCGGAGGAAGAGGCTCGTGCTGCCGAGGAAGCAGCGCGCAGACGGTTGGATGAAGAGGCAAAGCGTGCGGCGGATGCTCGTGCTGCTGAAGAGGCTGCTGAAAGAGAACGTGCAAGGGCTGCAGCTCGTGAAGAGGCGAGGGCGGCACTTAAAACAGCCGAAGAAGAAGCAGAAAAGGCTCGTCTGGAAGCAGAGGCAAAGCTGGAAGAGCAGACTGCAAAATTAAAAGCAGAAGCAGAGGAGCGTGCGCGCAAAGAGGCAGAAGCCAGGGCTGAGAAAGAAGCCAGAGAAAAGGCAGAAGAAGAGGCCCGCATTAAGGCGGAGGAAGAGGCTCGTCAAAAGGCAGAAGAGGAAGCTCGCATCAGGGCAGAGGAAGCAGCGGCTCAGGCTGCAGCTGCAGCAGAAGTAAAACCGGAAGAAAGAGATCCGCAGAATCATATTTCTGAAATGGTACGTGCAAGAGAAACCTTTTTCGGCCAGGAAGCGGTTATTGAAGCGGAAGAAGGAAAGCCTGAAAAGACAAAGGCTGTAGATAAAGCCGCCATTCTTGCAGGAATGGCAACTGCATCTGAAATGGTGCAGAGAGATCGTGCGTATGCCGCACAGCAGGCAGCAAAAGAAGCAGCAGAGGCAGAAGCCCTGATGGAAGATGAAACACAAGAGCCGGGCTTAGAAATTCCTGAAATTTTTGAACATCTGGAAGAGGCGGAAGAGCCTGCTTCTGAAGAGGAAACTGAACAGATGCCGGAGGCGGCAGACCTGTTTGCACAGCTGCAGGAAGAAGAACCGGTTGAATCTGTTGCAGACGAAACTGAGCAAGCAGAGGAAGAACCATCAGAGGTATTTTCGGCAGAAGAAGAACCGGCTGAGCTCTTCTCTATAGAGGATTTACTTGGGGCAGAAGAGCCTGAAGAGCCAAAAGAGCCTGCTGCAGAAGAACCGGAAGTCATTCAGCTGGAGGATTTTGTTTTCGCTGAGGAAGAAGCGCCTGCTGCGGAAGTGCAGGCGGCTGAACCGTCAGAGGCTGAGACGGTACAAGAGCCTGTGGCTGCAGAAGAAGTGCAGGAGGAAATTTCTGTGCAGCAGCCGGAAGAAGGCGCTCAGACAGAAGCAGAAGAATCTTCAGCTGCAGCAGTGGTTCCGGAGGAGGATAAACCGCTTTTTGCAGATGACTTTGAAGATGATGAGGATGAAGAAGAACGCGGCGGCAAAGGCAGGATTGTGTTAAAAGTATTCCTTGTAATCCTGATTATTTTGCTGGTTATGGAAATCGCAGGTGTTGCTATTAAAGTAGTTGCCCCAACCAGCGGAGCTGCAAAATTTATTGACAGTCAGCTGAATAAAGTGATCCACCTCTTTACCGGAGATGACGCAGAATACAGTGTGATTGCAGCAACAGAAGATATTCGTCAGGAACCTGCTGAAGACAAAAGCGGGCTGATAAAAGCCGAAATGGGGAAGAATAAAGATGGAAACATCGGAGAAATTCAATATAACGCTGATTTGAAATTTGATCCGGATAAGGAATATGAAAATAAAGATATCAATATGACACAGAGCCTTGCTGATGTGACCTGGTATAAGAGTGCAGACAATAAGCAGGTGTATTATGACCAGGCTATTGTAGGTACAATCATAGCGTTTGAATCCCAGAAGATGAACCTCAGCAACTATAAAGACAGCAGTGTATTAAATCTGGTGAAGGAAGACACTGACTTTTACAAAACTGTGAAAGAGCTGAAAGGCAGCGACAAGGCACAGCTTGCAGTACTGCAGATCGGCGAAATCAGAC
>CAUWJW010000221.1:0-4411 GCA_963558985.1 uncultured Clostridia bacterium
ATTGCTTTCCGTTTCTTACTACTGGTGTTTTAATTACTTGTGGATTCTCAAGCACTTTTTCAAGCTTATCTTCATCTGCGATATACTTAATAAGAGCAAGTAAATCTTTGTCCTTACCATCCCAGTTAACCATATTTTCTAATCCACCATTTGCCTGAGCTACTGAATTAAATTCTCCTTTGCTCATACCTTTTTCTTTCATATCAATGAACTGATACTTTATGCCCCGCTCCTTGAAAAAACGCTCCGCCTTCTTAGTATCATTGCATTTCTTTGTTCCAAATATCTGTATATTCATATCAGTATTCCTTTTCTATCTCTCCATCTATTCCATACATTTTCTTGAATGCATCAAGGTCTGCCTGGTTCTTAATCAGCATAACCTCTTCTATTTTACCTGTATGAATATCCTTAAAACCTGCAACTTGTTCACCATTACATATGCTGGCCTTAATTACCGGTTTCTTATTTTCCTTATCATATGTCTTTGTAACTGTCTTTTTCCTAAATAGTCCCACTTTGAGCACCTTCTTTTGACTTTGCCATCAGTATAAGTTTTTCAAAGGACTGTGCAAAGCGTACATCATCTTCTTCCGTATGCTTTCTCGGTCCTTTCATATGATTCTTATGAGAGCTGCGTCTTGCCTTCTTGTTAAGATGTCGCTCCATAAGCATCTGATCTATGTTCTCATTCGTGTACCACTTGCCTGATTGGTGAATAACATATGCACCTTTCCCAAGTGCCATTGCAGCGACACCATAATCCTGCGATACTACTACATCCCCTTTATGACATATGCTAATTAGTTTATAATCTACTGCATCTGCTCCTGCGCCTACCACAATCACCTCACTGTAATCAGAATACAAAATATGATTCGTATCACACAGCAATGTGATGGAAATATTGTATTTCTCTGCTATTGTCTCAACAATGTCCACTGCCGGACACGCATCCGCATCTACAAATATCTGCATTTTTTCTCAAATCCGCTTTCTTCAGTTGTGGCTAACTGGTGTTCGTACTTCTATAAGATTTCCTGATGGATCATAAAATCTTACAAGCTTCTGTCCACATTCAAGTTCCATTAAATCCGTAACATAACTTACAACATACTTGCCAGACTCCAGTTTTTCAATAATACCTTCTATATCATTATCTTCAAAATAAAGTTCTGTCATATTGTTATGTGGAGTTGTATGTATTTTTGTACTATCATACCATACATCTACATCCTGCAATACAAGCCCCTCTGACATTATCACATTACCTTCCTGCCTTGTAATCACACGCAGTCCAAACAGTTCTTCATAAAAATCAATTGATTCGTCAATGTTATCAACAATAATCAATACATTTTTCAAACTCATATTTTATGTTCCTGCCTCTCCATTTCTTTTTGAATCCATGTCATAATTACATCTACAAGATAATCCTGCTGCACCTGACTTAGTTCCTTGCCAGGCTGCATTTTATGCCACTTTCGGATGCACTCCCTGCAGCATGTTGCTGTAGCGTGCTGAGCAATAAATACTGGATGTCCACGCATTGGTGTCTGTTTGCCATCATTTGCTATATATGCCGGAGCTTCTCTCTTTGCAATAAAATCCTTTGCATGTTGTCTTATTGTATCAAGACCTTTTTCATTTATGTAATCAATATCTTTCTGCTTCAGATGGAAACTGCTTCTGAACTTGGAATTATCCAGTCTCTCAAATAACTGCTTGTACCATTCATCCTTAGTCATATCATCACCACAAATCGTATGGTTTCATGGTTTCTGAATTTCGATATTCATGTTTCTCATAATATCCTATCAGATTACCCTCATCTCTGAGTGCCACCATGTAAACATCTTTATTCTGTTTCTCATTATGAAAAGTATAAACGATATTATGTCTTTCATCTGCTGCAAACCAGTCCACTACCTGCTGTATTCTATCTCTTGATTCCGGATTATGGCAGTCTAACAGGCTTCTTCCGATAAGTTTGTCGCCTCCTCGCTTCGCATAGCTGGTAACAGCTGCCGGATTCATGTAGATAATCTCATGTTTGAGATTGCATATAACAACGGATGCCCTGTCCTGATCAACAATGCTCTTATAAAAGCTGACATATGATTTAAACTCAATCAACTTTTCACTATCAAGCCTCTTCTGAAGTTGTGGTTTCTTTCTTCGATAATAATCGTATATCTCTCCATCTGGTATCCAGATTTGTGCCTCATTTATCTTATCAAGTACAGCTTCAACAATCTGTTCATCAGCTAATGAATCCGGGGCTTTTTCATGTTCTGCTACATATTTTTTATATTCTTCATACACCCAGCCTGTAATCTTATCCTTCTGTTTCATCTTGAGATTACTAAACTTCTTGTTCATCTGTAAAAGCTGACCATCTATCTTTTTATGTGTTTTTGTCTTTTTACTTTTTGCCAAATTTCTCCCACCTTTATATAATTAATAACTTTTGCTAGTATAGCGCATGTTTCGCATTTATCTTTTCACATTATAACATTGTTTTCATCATTGACCAACCATGATCAATGCCGATTACTTCTAACTTGTTATTCATATGTTTTGCACATCCTTTCTCCTTAAATAGCCACTTGAACATCTTAACCACCTACTTTCCTATCAGCTTTCGCATACAAGGAAAACAATAACCATTCCCTTGATAATATGGACATCCGACACATTCCGCTGGAAGCTTCTGTTCTTTTTTCTTAGATGGTTTACAACATGTTCCATTGGCACATCTGTTGTTATGTCCCCAGAAGAATCTACAATGCATACAATCTTTTAATTCTCTTTCAAGCTTTTCTTCTGGAGATACAAACCTGCGTTTCTTATGCTTATCTCTTTTTTCAACTGTTCCCACCAGAGCTCTCCTCCCTTCCAAGGAGTGATTGCTCTCTTATATTTTCCAATATCCTGTCCGACTCACCTGCTGTCCTTGCTAATGAATACAATACAATAAGAACAATAATTATAAATGCTATGCTAAATCCCATCATCACTTTATCCTCCTTCAAATTAGTTGCCATATAGACAAAATTTGAATTTGGAAGTGATATAGTCTACATGGCTATGCTTAATGCTAAGCATGTAGGTACACGCCAGTCTTCTAGACTCCTATATCGCCCCGTGTACAAAGAGGTGTTCTCACCTCCGGGAGTTACAGACGAGCCACAAAATGTGTTTCACGACGCCCTTCTGAATTATCAGAAGCACTATCTCCTCTTTTAGCCTTTTGAGGATAAGGACAAACTTCTCGCCCTCTGTGGTTGATTATCCTTACGCAACATGCCGAATCCTTTTTCCAGATTTCCATCCAACTTCTCACCCTTCATCTTTCGATCCATCAGGCTACTAATATGATAGCTGTGACTTTCATCCTCCAGGTACATGCCCCGTAATTTTACTACCTACAGAAATTCTGTAGTGCAAACTACTTTGCAAATCTGTAACTGATTATTCAATTGTTATGTCCAATCTCTCTTGGACAATTGATATTCTACAATGCACTTTAATTTTACGGAAGTGACACCACTGGTGTATTTTTACGAATTTTCACCAGTTTTTGGTGTATTTGTCATTTCCTTTAATTTGTTCCATGTATGCTTAGGCAGTTCTCTTGCCGGCTCTCTGAATCGTTCAAGATATTTTTCAAATAATTCCGTATTGATTAATGCTGAATTACCGACTTTATAGACTGCTCCTGCCTCTCTCGCAATTACTATGATTCTAGATTTACTTATCCCATAAATAATCGCTCCTTCCTCTGCATTGACAAATTTTTTCATAAAATCCTTTGTATCTGAATAGCACTTATATGAGTAACTCATTCATCAGTCTCCTTTCACATTTGGCAATGGATGTTTCATTTCTGTTGGCGGTTCTCTGAATTGCTCCATATAATCATCAAAAATTTCCAAATTTATTAATATAGTATTTCCCTTAGCTGTTCCAATCTTATATACAGCACCCGCTGCTCTAGCCATTTCAATAAATCTATGATGCCCTATGCTATATGTCATTGAAGCTTCCCCAATTCTTACAAACTTCTTTTCTACGATTTTGTTTGAACTAGGCACTCTTGCAAAATGTTTCATAAATTTCATCAACCTTTCCTTATGTACTAATATAATCTTTGCAAGCTGATATCTTGCTCCAGCAGCTAATGCTATATCCATTGCCTCATCTCGTGTTACATCTAATAAAGCCATTACTTCATCAATACGAATAAATCTTGGTTTTACAATTTCTTTTCTATAGGCACTAACTGAACCACTCAATGTATTTACCATAACATCACCTACTTATAAAACTCAGAATCTGTAATATGAAAAGTTTCAAGATACTTATCCAATATTTCTGTATTAACAAGTACAAGCTGACCAATCTTATA
>CAUWJW010000222.1:0-4388 GCA_963558985.1 uncultured Clostridia bacterium
CCGATCTATGAAAAAAAGATGGATGGGCTCTTTTCCCTTCTTCAGAAATCTGATGGCTCCTGCACCATCCGGAAAAAGATATAGGTCTACGTCTTTTTCCAATTGTTCTAATGTCCCTTTAAGTAGCTTTGCGTCTTCTTTTACATCTTCCACAATCATTGCGCGCAGCATATACGTTCGTTCACCTTCCTAAAATATCAGGCTATCCTCAGAAATACCAACAAAAAACAACGGGGCATTCTCTTTTAACTATACTCCCGTTGTCTTTTTAACCCGATCTGTCTTATCTGCTGTGAGCATCGGATAGCCCCTTCATATAAACCTTTGCTAACTCCTTTTCCCGATCTGTCAGAGAATCCCATAATTCTAAAAGAACTCGCTCCTCTTCTGTGACATCCGGATACAGTTCTTTTGATGAGAAAAACTGTGCCAGTGTAATGTCAAACCCATGACAAATCCTTTCAATTGTAGGAATTGTAGGCATTTTATTCTATGCAACCATATTTGTCAATGTTGTGTTTGGTATATTCGATAGTTTTGCCAGTTTGTAAAGACTCATATTCCGTTCCTTACAAAGTTCCTGGACTCTCCTGATTACGCTGTTCTTCATACACTCCTCCGCTGACAACAGTTTATCCTATTTTTCCACTTTTGATTAGTCTAATAGATACGTTGTACTTTTACACCCTCAGAGGGGAGTGTATATTTTTAGAGACAATATGCTCTATATTTGCTTATTTACTGTACAAATATACGGTTCCATCCTTTTCTATTTTTTCTCCGGCCTTCGGATATTGATCATTAATAATAAAATCCCTGTCCAAAGATGCTCCGGATGCTTCATATTCCAGTGATAATCCGCCTAAGATGCCTACTGCTTCTTCCAGCCCTTCACCTCTCAAATTCGGAACAGTCACCTGCTCTTCTGTAATCTTCTCTTTTTCTTCTTCTGTAAGCTTAGGCTGAAGCTCCAAATATCTAAGCGTGTCCTGAAGAATCATTTTCGCTCCCGGTGCGGCTGTCTGACTTCCGAACTTGATTCCCTTCGGACTGTCTACCACTACTAAAATGGCCACTTTCGGATCGTCCATAGGCGCCATCCCGATAAACGAGGAATCTGTATCATTGCTGTATCCTTTGCCGTCACTGCGGACCTTCTGTGCAGTACCTGTTTTTCCTCCCACTTTATATCCGTCAATTTTCGCTGTGCCGGCACCGCCTTTATCTACGACAAATTCCATAATGTCGCACATCTCATCTGCGGTTGTCTTGGAAACAGTCTGACGGATTATCTTTTTGTCAATTTCTCTGACTGTATTTCCATCTTCATCGACAAGCGCTTTTACCAGTCTTGGCTGCATCATTTTTCCTTCATTTCCAAAAGAAGAAACGGCAGTAATCAGCTGAATAGGTGTAACTGCCACACCTTGTCCGTATCCCATAGTCGAAAGCTCTACCGGGCCGGGATCCTTCTGCAGGAGAGAATTTGCCTCTCCCGGAAAGTCGATATTTGTCTTTTCTGATATTCCGAATGTATCCATATAGTTATAGAACCGTTCTTTCCCCATTTTCTGTGCCAGCCTTACAAATACAGGGTTGCAGGAATTTCCCACTGCTTCTTTCAAGCTCTGATCTCCATGAGGATTATAATGTCTCCAGCATTTTAATACCTGTCCTGCCACATTGATAGATCCGCCGCAGTTAAAATGATCTGTTACTGCTGCTTCTCCCTCTTCCAGTGACATAGCTGTTGTCAGCAGCTTAAAAGTGGAGCCCGGCTCATAGACATCGCTGACCAGCGAATTTCTCCACATGTTGTTCCAGTAATCCATTTTCTGGCTGTCATCAAGTTTCTCAAACTGCGCCTGCTCACTTTTATCAAGCGGCGTTTTAGCATCATTTGGATCAAATTCCGGTGTTTGTCCCATTGCCAGAATATCCCCGGTTTTAGGATCTGTCATAACGCACATAACCCGATCTGCCGTTGTATTTTTCTGTATCGTTTTCAGCGATTTCTCTACATAATGCTGAATCGTCTCATCAATAGTCAGAACTAATCCCAGACCGTCTTCAGCCTGATAGTATTTTTCCTCTCCATAAGCAAGACTGTTTCCTGCTACATCTGTATTTTTAATCCACCTTCCCGAAATTCCCGAAAGATACTGATTATATTCCAGTTCCAGCCCCGACAGGCCTGTATTGTCATCTGTCACACTTCCCAGCGTATGCGCAAGAAACGGCCCGAGCGGATAATGCCGCTTTACATCTTCTGCAATTTCAATTCCGGGCAGTTTCTTTTTTCTGATTTTATCTGCTGTTTCTCCATCCAGATATTTATCTACCTTTACAAGAATCTGGTTTTTCGTCAGATAGGATTTAATCTCTTCTTCATCTTTCTTTAAAATCTCTGCAAGTATCTTTGCAGTCTTATCTACACTGGCATCTTTTTCCTGTGTGTTTTTTCCCACTCTTACATCTGCAGGTCTTGCCCACACAGAATAGCACGTCATACTGGCAGCCAGTTCTTTCCCGTTTCTGTCATAGATCATTCCGCGCTTAGCTTCTATTGGAATGTCTCTGGTCTGCTGCATCTGTGCCATCTTGGAATATTCTTCCCCCTTCACAATCTGGATCCAGCCGATCCGAAAGCACAGCAGGATGCACACTCCATATAGAATGGAAAAGGCAATAATCAATCTTTTTCTGGTTTTTTTCAAAGGTTTTCGTATCATATAGTTCCTCCCCTGCCCCACGGCAAGATGGTTTTTTTCTTCCATTCATATTACCACATCCTCCCTTCTTGAGCAAACTTATAAAAAATAATGCTTTAATCTGATTTTAATTTTTAATCTATATAATTTATATAATTTTATGTAAGTTGCTTTTCGGTTTAAAAGGTAAAGGAGAAAGATCTATGAGTTTCTTTTCATTTTCCAGCGGCAGAAGGCCCTATAGAAATCCAAATTACGGCAGCAGTCACTATCAGAAAAAAGGTCTGTTCGGTGCTTTAGGCAGCTTAATCGGTTCTTTCAGCAGCCGTTCAGGGCATTACTATCATCAGGGCGGCGGTTACCCGCAGGGACACTATCCACCGGGACAGCCACATCAGCCGCTCTACACCTCTCATCTTGCGCAAAGTTCTTCTTTCTGTCCGGTCTGCGGTGCTCAGGTACCTGCCGGTTCTAAATTCTGCCTTGAATGCGGCGCTAAAATAATGTCAGACACACTTTGTCCAGGATGCGGGCAGCCTGTTGCCGGCAATGCAAAATTCTGCCCGAATTGCGGCATGCCGAGAAAATAGTATGCTTCTTTTTGGAAAACGATACCTGGGGCGTTCCTACAGGGGATACGAAATCACAGACTATATCGGTCAGGGAAGGTACGGCGCATGCTTTACTGCAGCAGCCCCTGACGGCTCCAAGGTTGTGCTGAAACGGTATCACAACCGCATGCGCAGAAAAAACAAAGAAAAAAATCATTTTGAACCGGTCATACTCTCTGCACTAAATCACCCCTGCATTCCTTCTCTTCTGGGTGTCATCAATGAGGGGAAAGACTATTTTTATATCCTGGAGTATATGCCCGGACGTTCTATAGAGACTATGCTCTTTACCGAACACCACCGTTTCTCGCAATCGGAAGTTTATGAAATCGGTGGGAAGTTAATTGACATCGTCTCTTATTTGCATGCAAACCATATTGTTCACCGGGATATCCGTATCTGCAATGTCTTGTACGACCATACCCGGGCTGCTTTGCTGGATTTCGGTCTGGCACGTTTTTCCCATGAAAAAGAATATCCCCTTGACATCGATTTCTCTTATCTCGGGGATTTTCTTTTATATCTTATTTATTCTTCTTACACGAAAAAATCTTCCGGCAGCCGGGCATGGTACAACGAACTGCCCTTATCTTCCCGGCAGCAGCTTTTTCTAAAGCGTCTCTTAGGCCTGAAGCCGCCTTACAGCAGCATCCTGCAGATTAAGGAGGATTTTTCCCGTTATTTTTCCTGTTAATGTTTCTCTTCTTCGCTGAGGGCGAATTTTGCCGGTACGCTTACCGGTTCTTCATACCAGGCAAAGCACTGCTCTACCATATGGCGATCCGGTTTTGGCGTAATCCAGCTTACTACAGGCACAAGGATAAATCCTGTCAGCATAGCGAAGGCTCCTGCATTAATCGGTGACTGAAGCACTGTCGGGAAATGGGATCCGAAAAACATATTCAAAACCATGATGCCGACTCCCCAAATGTAACTGCACCAGCAGGCGGCTTTTGTCGTTCCTTTCCAGTAGATTCCGTAAAGCAGCGGTGCCAGAAATGCTCCTGCTAAAGCACCCCATGAAATCCCCATGAGCTGCGCAATAAAGGTAACAGAGCTCTTGTAC
>CAUWJW010000223.1:0-4381 GCA_963558985.1 uncultured Clostridia bacterium
AACTGGTTTGGGACCAGTGGGCCGCGGGTTCAAATCCTGCCACCCCGACCATTTTTTAAAAGATACGGCTAAAGGTCGTTGAATTGGGCCATTAGCTCAGTTGGTCAGAGCATCCGGCTCATAACCGGCAGGTCCGGGGTTCAAGTCCCTGATGGCCCACCATAATAAAAGTAACAAATAATGATGTATGCCCAGATAGCTCAGTAGGTAGAGCAGAGGACTGAAAATCCTCGTGTCCTTGGTTCGATTCCGAGTCTGGGCACCATTTTGAAAGGTAATCTTTTGCTGACGTAAGTCCGAAGGATTACTTTTTTTCATTATGCAGAGAAAGACAAAGGAGGGGTGCAGGGTGGCACAGCTTTATTATCGATACAGTACCATGAACGCCGGGAAGTCGGCAGAGATTATCAGGATTGCACATAACTATGAAGAACGGGGAAAGAGGGTGCTTACCCTTGTGCCGGGTGTGGATGACCGTTTCGGTCTGGGTGTGATTACATCCAGAATCGGGATTCAGCGAGAGGCGATGGTGGTAAATGACGACACCAATATTCTGGAACTGTTTATGCTGGAGAATACAAAAGAAGAGATTTCCTGTGTGCTGATTGATGAATGTCAGTTTCTTAAAAAGCATCATGTGGAGGAACTGGTAGAGATTGTAGACAGCTGTGATGTGCCGGTACTGGCCTATGGTCTGAAGAATGACTTTAAAAATGAGCTGTTTGAAGGTTCCTATTATCTCCTGGTTTATGCCGATAAGATTGAAGAAATCAAAACCATTTGCTGGTGCGGCAGGAAGGCTACTATGGTGGCTCGAGTTGTTGACGGAAAACTGGTGAAGACAGGGGAACAGATTGTAATCGGCGGAAACGATATGTACGTTTCCCTTTGCCGAAAACACTATAATGACGGGCGCATAGGCCCTAAAATAAAGAAATAGCAAACTGCTAAAGCCCGGCGCCCTGCCGGGTTTTTCTGTCTTTTAAAGCCTTGTGGATACTGTTTAAGATTGTTCTTTTTTTGTAGCTCCATTCCGGAGCAATGAGGGTTGGACGGGGTGCGTCTGCCGAAAGCCGGTGTATGGTAATGTCCGGCGGAATTATTTCCAGGGCATCAACGACCAGATCCACATACTCCTCAATAGAAGAAAAGGAAACATAGTCAGGATACAAGGTTTCCATTTGCGAGCCTTTTACCAGATTGAGCATATGCAGTTTAATGCCGAAAATATGGCGGGGCTCAGAATCGGTGCCCAGATTTTTGCAGACGTAGGATACGGATGACAGCATCTGCTCTCTGGTTTCTCCGGGAAGACCGAAAATCAGATGTGTCACAGTGCGGATTCCCCGGGAAGTCAGTTCTTCTATCGCTTTGTCGTAAACGCTGCGGGGATAGCAGCGATTGATGAGACGGGCGGTTTCATCGTGGCAGGTTTGAAATCCCAGTTCTACCCACAGGAATGTCTTGCGGTTGAATTCTTCCAGAAGATCAAGGACATCATCCGGCAGACAGTCGGGGCGGGTGGCAATGGCAAGTCCGATGACTCCGGGGTAGGAGAGCGCTTCTTCATACAGCCTGCGCAGGTGGGAAGCGGGGGCATAGGTATTCGTATGACTTTGAAAATAGGCCAGATATTTAGCGTTAGGCCACTTATCCGAAAGCAGACGAATCTGTGAGGGAATATCGCTGGCAAGATCTCCGGAGCCGGAAGCTGAACAAAAAATACAGCCGCCTCTGCCTTTTGTTCCATCTCGGTTCGGACAGGTAAAACCGCCATCAATGGAGAGCTTTACAACTTTAGTGCCCATTGTTTTCTTTAAATAATTTCCGATGGAATGAAACGGATATTGGGAAGAAAGATCTGACATTTTTTACACCTCTTGTATATGTTCCCGAAGATTGTGCTGCAGCCCGGGTTTTTTGGCTGCAAATATTTGCAGTAACTCATTTATATGATATAATAAATAATTGAATTTGCAAATAAAATCTTATAGAAAAGGAAGGATCTTTCATGATGAAAACAAAGAAGGCAGGTCCTTGTCATTATGGAGACAGAGGGCTGGAGGACCAGCCGGGAGAAGGCTTTCTTGATCTGAAAGGGTTCTCTGATAAAATAGAAAAACCATCACTGCTTCTGCACAGTTGCTGCGGTCCGTGCAGCACATCAGTGATTGAACGACTTACCGGTGACTATCAGATCACCATATTTTTTTATAATCCCTGCATTACAGACGAAGAAGAGTATCAGCGGAGAAAAGAAGCGCAGATGGATTTTTTAAAACAGTACAATGAAAGCCTGCCGCCTAAGGAATATATCCGCTTTCTGGAAGGACCTTACGATACGAAGAATTTTTACAAAGCAGCAGAAGGGCTGGAAAGTGAGCCGGAAGGGGGCAAGCGCTGTTTGGAATGTTTTAGACAGCGGCTTGAGAAGACGGCGGAAACGTGCAGAATGGCGGGAAGTGATTATTTCGGAACCACTCTGACTGTGAGCCCCCATAAGAATTACGGCATAATCCGAAACATAGGAATAAAGATAGCAGCGCGATATGGGGTGCGCTTTCTGGATGAAGACTTTAAAAAGAAAGACGGATTTAAGCGCAGTATTGAGCTTTCAAGAAAATATAATTTATACAGACAGAATTACTGTGGATGCGAATATTCAAAAAGGTAGGAGGAACGATATGTCGAAGGTAATGATTCCGAAAAATTACACGCCGGTGATTGACTTTATGGAGAGTCAGCGGGCGATTAAAAAAATTAAGGACTTTTTTCAGCAGGAACTGGCTTATGGGCTGACCTTGCGCAGAGTTTCAGCGCCGCTGTTTGTTGCGCCGGAGACGGGACTGAATGACAATCTGAACGGCGTTGAGCGTACGGTGCGCTTTACTATAAAGGATATGGACGAAAAGCCGGTGGAAATTGTTCAGTCTCTGGCAAAGTGGAAGCGCATGGCTCTGGGCAAATATCAGATTAAGCCGGGGCATGGTATTTATACGGACATGAATGCGATACGCCGTGATGAAGAACTGGATAATCTTCATTCCATCTATGTGGATCAGTGGGACTGGGAGAAGGTCATCACAAAGGAGCAGCGTACAGAAACGTATCTGAAAGAAGTTGTTACCGGCCTGTACAATGCGCTGAAAAACCTGGGGGACTATGTGAACAGACTCTACCGGGAACTGCGGACTGAACTTCCGAATGAGATCTTCTTTGTTACAACGCAGGAGCTGGAGGACATGTATCCGCAGATGAGTCCTAAGGAGCGGGAAAATGCAATTACAAAAGAAAAGAAGGCGGTCTTTATTATGAAGATCGGAGGAAAGCTGAAGTCCGGTGAGAGACATGACGGAAGGGCTCCTGACTATGATGACTGGGAGCTGAACGGAGACATCATCTTGTGGAATGAAATTCTGAACCAGGCCTTTGAAATTTCCTCTATGGGGATACGGGTAGATGAGGAGGCGATGGAGCGCCAGCTGAAAGAAGCAGGAGCAGAAGACAGACGGGATATGGAGTTTCACAAAATGATTCTTAATAAAGAGCTGCCTTACACGATTGGAGGGGGAATCGGCCAGAGCCGGCTGTGCATGTTTTTCCTGCGCAAGGCGCATATTGGAGAAGTGCAGGTTTCTGTCTGGCCGCAAGAGATGATGGAAACATGCAGGGATAATGAGATATTCCTGCTTTAAGGGGAGCAGATGAAATACATAGATGTTGCCATTGACAATAAGAGTGATCAGACGGATCTTCTTTATACCTACGGGTGCAGAGAGGACGGGATCAAAGTAGGGCAAAAGATTCAGGTTCCGTTCGGACGAGGCGATAAGCTGCGGGAGGCCTATGTATTTGAAGTGTCCTCTCACCTGAAAGAGGAGTACCGGAATTTGAAATATGCAGGGGAGCCGGATCCGGATATTTGTCTCACAGAAGAAACTATCCGCACATGCCGCTGGATGAAGCGTCGCTATCTGTGCAGATATATTGACGCAGTAAAGTGTTTTACACCATCGGGAAGCAAGTCCAAGCGAGGCAGACAGAGGAAACCTTATGCGGATCTGACAGGAGAAACAAGCCCGTCTCCCCGTCTGACGCAGGAGCAGGCTGCAGCTCTTGCGGAAATTGAAAAAAGTCTGAAAGAAGGGGTGCACAGCAGATTTCTGCTTCATGGTGTGACGGGCAGTGGAAAGACCGAGGTTTATATGCGGGCTGCCGGCAGGTGTCTGGAGCTGAACCGGCAGGTTATTATGCTGGTGCCGGAGATTTCTCTTACAAGTCAGGTAATTGAGAGGTTTGTGGGCAGATTTGGTGCAGACAGGGTGGCGGTGCTTCACAGCAGGCTTTCTCTCGGGGAGCGCTATGATGAATGGATGCGCAT
>CAUWJW010000224.1:0-4310 GCA_963558985.1 uncultured Clostridia bacterium
TGTTTTCATAGTCTGCCAGTTCTTTGATAAATTGCAGAATCAAAGGAATATCTTTCCGCTCTGCGCTTCTAAAATTCAATATATATTTCATTTTCACTTTCCTTTCTTCTTCCATTTCGTTGTATATCCATGCCATAAGTAAATTTACAAGGCGCTGCTGCTGATCTTGCGTCAGTTCAATCCCTTTCGGGACACGATACCATTTATTCAGGCAGCCTCTGCAGCAGCAGGCGCAGGCATGCTGTGCCTTAAAAACCGGATGGCCTTTCCATGGCGTCTGTTTTCCGTCATTTGGAATAACTGCCGGCGCAAGTCTTGCTGCAACAAAGTCTTCTGCATGTTTTCGGATGGTATCCATCCCTTTTTCCCTGATATATGCTTTGTCTTTCTGATCCAGATGAAATCCGGATCGAAATTTGGACTTTCTTAATTTTTCCAAGGCCTGTTCGATCGTTTGCATCATATATTTCCTTTTATTCCTGATTATTATTTTGATCTAAGAACTCGTTTTGCTTTTATGATAGCATATCCGACTCTATTTTTAAAGCGCACCATCTTCTTATGTAGCGCATATAGTAACCGTAGTATGAAAATCAGAGGTGAAATTTATGGCACTAGACACCCGTGAACTGTTTGCCCGCCTTATCCAGTGCGAAGCCGGCGGAGAAGGCGAGGATGGAATGCGAGCAGTGGCTTCTGTAGTTATGAACCGGGCAACCATCGACTACGGTGAATTTTCTAGGGTCAATGACGGCGGAGATATCCGCAGCATCATTACCCAGCCGGGGCAATTCGTCTGCCTTCGTGAAACAGTAGGGGGAAAGTACAACCCGCAGAATGTGTATAATATGACTCCTACCGATATTCACTATGATATTGTCGATTGGGCTATGGCAGGCGGCAGACTGCCGGGGATTGACAACTCCCTGTTCTTTTTTAACCCGTACAGCAGTACCTGCCCGACCTACTTTCCTACAAATGTAGGAGTAATCCGTAACCGAATCGGTGACCACTGCTTTTATGCTCCTACATCTAATTATGCAAATACTTAAAAAGAGAGGTATGATTCTATGGCATGTTGTGAAACGACACTTGGACGTATTGAAAAAATTAAAAAAAACCAAATTGTAAATACGGGTTCTTCTCCCTATAACGAAAACCCTTCGCCTGGATCGCCATCCGGCATGCAGAATGCCGCAGTAATGCCTGCTGACCAAATGACACCGGTCATGACACCAAGCAGCGGCACCGGTTCAGGAAACTCCCTTATAGCTCCCCCGAGCGGAAGCAGCAGCCCCCTGACACCCGAACTGATACCGGATGCTCCAACTTTTACAGTTCCCGCAAATCCCCTTCTTCCAGACGGATACAGGGAAGTTCTCGACTATAATGGGATTCAGTATATCAACGGCTTTTACAGAACGCAGATTGGCCGGTTTGTTCGTGTCGAGCAATTAATGGGCTCCAATACCATAGACACAAAAGAGGGATATTTAATCGGTGTAGGAATCAATTATATTATTCTGCAGGATCAGTCCACCGGAAATATCCAGATTGTCGATATTTACGGAATTAAAAGCATGTATGTCTATTATAATTATGAAGAGCACAGACCTGCCCCTGCCGCAATGGCTCAGCAGAAAAAAGAGTGAGGAAAATTCCTTGCTCTTTTCTTTCAATAACACACAAATCTTTGTCTAAAGTGCAAAGTTATGTCAGAAAATGAAAAGTTACGCATAACACCTTGCATTTTATTTCCAAGTCTCGTAATCTGATTCTTGCGGAGGATGTTATGAACAAAAAAGGAATACAGGGAAAAATCATCACTTGTCTTAGCTCTCAAACAACATTCACACAAAAGGAGATACTGAAACTCCAATATGCATTGGAACTTCTGAAAAACGAAGGCATAAAGACGATTGTGCTTCTTGCTTTTTTTGCGTACATCGGGCAGCTGAAAGCATTTTTGCTTTGTATGGCCATCGCCTGTACCGTACGCATTTTTGCAGGCGGTATGCACATGAAAACCAATCTGGGTTGTTTTTTGTTCAGTTTTGTTTTACTGTGCACAGAAATCTTAATCCTTCCCAGTTGGATCTCTGCCTCACGGCTTACTTATACCCTTCTTCTGACCTTCAGTACGACAGCCATTTGTCTGCTGTCGCCTCTGGCCTCTTTCAAAAGACCGTTCAAGGGAGAAGCAAGATACCGTATGTGCAGGCGAAATGCCATTTTGTTCAGTATTTTGTGGTGGGCTCTATTCGCCTTTTTATTCCCGGATGGTGCTTTGAGGGCTTGTGGGATATGGGTTCTGACATTACAGGCTCTGCAAATGATCATAACATATATCTATCGCTATTTAAAAAAAGAGGAGGAAACCGCAAAATGTTCAAAACGTTAAAAAAATGCACATTACCGGCCATTGCAATGGCACTAATGGCACTGACTGATATGGCTACATCCACAAGTACATTCTGTCACTGGGGTGAACCGGACTGTCCGGAAGAATTATTAAAATAACACTTTTATTATAACCACTTCATCATTCATTTGAATTGTTATTTTTCCCTGATATTGCTCTGCAATCGATTTAATGTTAGGAAGCCCGTATCCCCTTAATTCCCCTTTCTTTGTAGAAAATCCTTTGGAAAGCATATCGTCTTTTTCCAAACTTGCCTCTTCACCTCGATAATTAATAGTCATAAAAAAAGTCCCAGTCTTATCTTTTCCGATTTCAAAGAACACCTTTCTCTGTTCTTCCTCCAGCAACTCTGCCGCTTCTACGGCATTATCGATGAGATTTCCCGCAATTTCCACCATCTCACGACTGTTGCAGGGCATCGAAGGAAGCGGCTCTTTAATCAGCATGCTTAAATGGATCCTTTTCTCATCTGCTTCTTTTTTCTTTTGTGTTAAAAGTGCAGACAGAATGCTGTTTCCTGCATAAAAAAATGCAGATGATTTGTGAGTTCTTTCTTTAATCCATTCCTCTGTATAAGTACGAATCTGGGAAAGTGCCTCTCCCGGATCTTTGTGCAGGCTCAGCTGATGAATCAGCTGCATATGACGCGCAAATTCATGGCTCTTTTCTGCCAGTTCTCTGATATATGTCTCTTTCATATCCGCCATTTCCCTGTGATGCCGTATGATTTCCTCCTGTTTTTTTGCCAAGATGATTTTCTTTACCAAAAGCAGATTTGTCGCAACAATCAGTCCTACCAGTATAAACATACTGACGCCCACAGTTTCTGTTTCATTCCAATTGTACATGTATACAGCCTGAATAAAGTAAAAATTTACAAATACCATCCATACTGCCCGCTTGTAGCGCGCATATCCCACCTGCAAAGCTTCTGTATCCACAAAATAAGAAATACCGTATATGCCTGCATTCAACAAAAATAGCAGAATGTAAATCACAATTTCTTCCCGAATCAGTTCAGGTGCCGCATTGCCGATAAAAAATATAAGAAGCAGCTGGATCATCTGACATACCATCATCCCTGTTACTGCATCAAAAAAGGCATCGACTGGCTTTACTGCATACAGAACAGCCAAGAGCAGGGCAAGACAGATTACATTAAGCCCTGTGTTCATATCCACGCCCGCCCAGTCTGCAAAAGTCGTAACAGCCGCCAAAACCGAGGAGAGAAGCATGACCTTCCACAAACGCCAGTACGACTTCTGCAGCAGAATTAAAATGCCGCAGATAAAAAGAATCTCCAGCATAGAACTTGTAAAAGAAAATACAATCCGCTCCATATTCTACTCCTTTTCCCGCATATACCGCTCATACTTCTGTACCACCTTTTCATAATAAGTCTTACTGATTTCACACTCAAAAGGAATAGGCTCGTCAAAAATAGGTTTCCAGATATATCGCCGCACCTTTGCAAAGCCTGTAATATGCGCCACATTAACTGCAAATGATTTATGGCACTGAACATAGCCGTCCTCGTCAAATTCCGCCAGAACGCGTTTCATTGTCTTTCCGGGCAGTATAATCCTTCCTGACCTGGAATATACACAGATGTCCCTGCCTATGGTCTCTATTCCAAAAACATCTTTCGCATAAATCAGCTTTAAACCGTCTGCAGTTGCCATATATAACACTTTTTTCAATTTACCCTGAAAAAAAGAAGGTCTGTTCATTCGCTGCAGCAGCCTTCCTATGGATGCTTCAACGCTTTCTTTTGTAAAAGGCTTTACGATATAACTGTAACAATGATACTTCTGAAAAGCCTCCAGCTGATCCATTTCATAGCCGGTAACAAAAACGATGGGCGTTAACAGATACGGTTCCATTTCCC
>CAUWJW010000225.1:0-4297 GCA_963558985.1 uncultured Clostridia bacterium
ATACAAATGAGCAAACATATGAGAAGGGTATCCGCCCATTGACATACCTACCAAACATACTGTATCAATGGATTCCTGCACCAATATACTGTTCAAATCTTTTGCAGCATTTTCATAAGAAAACTTTTTATAAGGCATAGACAAGCCATGTAGTGGAACATCCCATGTAATTAAAATATATGTATTTTCAAAATACTCAACCTGTTTTTCGAACATTGTATGATTCGCAGTTAATCCATGAGTGAATACGATTGTTCCTTTAGGTATGTCTTTAGGTCGTGAAATCCAGTAGTGTACCTTCCCACCAATCCCTTTTATTGTTCCATGCTCCATTCAGCTTCCTCCCCAATGGATGATATACTTCAATACCTCTTGAAGATTTGATCCGTGATACAAAATCATGATAATCCGCCTCCATGTTGCTGACAAGTAAGAGTCAAATTATCTACTGTTTCATCAAATGAAAGCATATATGCATATAACAAAATAATCCACCATATTCTTTTGTAATTCAGACATTTTGTACCTCCTATTAATACTCCTCTTTTCTATATTTTACTTTATACCGCGATAAAATTCAAATGTAATCAAGTAGGACCAAGACAGTCACAATCCCTCTTCTCTGATGTTCCGCTAACGAAGCTAGCGCTAAAATGATCATTAAGCGACACTGCACGCAAATAAAACCATTTCGCTTTGTTCGTCAGCAGCAATGGTTTCGGAAAAAGAGGAGTAAGTATTCGCATTAGTAAAGCCCTGTCCTCTACTCCCCTTCATCAGCCGGGAGCCTTCGGAAAAAACGAACGACAAAAGGCACTGCAACAAAGAAGGCGGCAATATCTGCTGCGGTCTGTGCAATCTCCACGCCTGTCAGCCCTATTACCGCAGGCAGAATCAAAATAGCCGGAATAAAGAGCACCCCGCTGCGAAGAGCCGCAAGAAAGCTGGCAATCACATTTTTACCGATACTCTGAAACAGCATATTGGAAAGTATGGATAAAGGCTGAAAAAAGAGTGCCGCCAGCTGTGCCCGCAAAGCAAAAGTTCCGATCTCAATTACCATAGGATCGCTGCGAAAAAAGCCCACCAGACCGGAAGACAGCAGCATGCCAAGCAGGGCAATACTTCCCAGACACAGCTCACTGATGCCCCAGGTAAAGAAGAAGGCCTTCTTCACCCTGGCATACTTTTCCGCTCCGTAATTAAACGCCGCCACCGGCTGAAATCCCTGCCCGATTCCCAGTCCGAAAGAAAAAATCAAGAAACAGATTCGATTTACAATTGCCATGGCAGCGACAGCCGCATCTCCGTAACGGCCTGCCTGTCCGTTGAGCATCATCGTTGCTGCACTGGACAGCCCCTGGCGAATCAGACTGGGAAATCCGGTTTTTATAATCATCAGCAGCTCTCTTCGATCCCCGGAAAAAGACGAAAGAGACAGCCTGCAGGCAGTCTTTTTCCTTACAAACATACTCAGCAGAATAGTAAAACTGATTAACTGGGAAACAGCCGTGGCAATTCCTGCACCTTCCACACCCATGCCACACTTTACAATAAGCAGCCAGTCTCCGAAAATATTCAGGACGCCTCCCGTTGTCAGCCCAACCATTGCCAGGGCAGCCTTTCCTTCATAACGAAGAATATTATTCATCGCAAAGCTTCCTGCCATAATGGGAGCAGCAATCAAAATACAGCTTCCGTAAGTTTTCGCATAAGGCAGGATAGTATCCGTACTTCCCAGAATCCGCATAAGCGGTTCAGAAAAAATCAGCCCGAAAACAGCCAGCAAAACACCTGCCGCCAGGGCAGAAAAAAATCCTGTAGATGCGATGCACGAAGCCATCTGCTGCTTTTTCTCCCCTAATTTTCTGGCAATAATACTCCCCGCTCCATGGCCGAACATGAAGCCAATCGCCTGGATAATGGCCATCAGACCAAATACCACACCTACAGCTCCGCTGGCGCTGGTTCCCAGTGTACTTACAAAATAAGTATCTGCCATATTATAAATATTGGTTACCAGCATACTCACCGTAGTAGGAATTCCCAGTGTGATAACCAGCTTTGGAATCGGCGTCTGCGTCATTTTTATGTATTCTTTCGATACCTGACTTTGCAATTTCACAGTCCTTTCTGTTCTTCTTCAATCTTCCCATTCAGTTTCCTGATTTCCGGAATCATAAATCCTGCCACAATTAAAGCCGAAACAACGTCTGCAATGGGTGCAGAAAACAGAATTCCCCTCAGCCCCATAAAACGAGGTAAGATCAAAATCAGCGGAATCAATAGCAAAAGCTGACGCAGCATAGATAACACAGAAGCTTTCAGCGGCTGACCGGTAGCCTGAAAATAATTGGTAGATACAATCTGAAAACCGGCACAGAAAATGCCAAACAAATAAATCCTCAGACACTTTACTGCAAAATCGGTAAAGGCTCCGCTCTCATCGCCGAATATAGAAATAATCCGCTCCGGAAAAAGCTGACATGCCAGCCATCCTACTACAATAGAAGCGGTTGCCAGAACCACGGCCATATTGAAAGTCTTCTTAATTCGCCGGTATTTTTCCGCTCCTCGGTTGTATCCCAATATAGGCTGTGCCCCTATGCCCACTCCAATGGCAAGAGATCCAATAATCATAGCGATTTTCATGACAATCCCCATTGCACTAAGTGCCACATCGCCGGTAATCTCACTCTGATCTCCGTAATAAACCAGTGAGCGATTCATCACCACCTGCATGATGCAAGCTACAGACTGGGTAATCCCCGAAGAAATTCCTAACATGAGAAAACGCCCTACCAGCTTTATATCCAGTTTCATATAAGCTCTATCCAGTTTCATATGCTGCGGCTTCTTAGAATCTCGTAAGAAATAGATAAATAGAACAACAGCTGAAATGATTTGCGAAGTAACGGTTGCCACTGCAGCCCCTGTTACCCCCCAATGGAAAACAAAAATATAAATCGGATCCAAAATCGTATTCAATACAGCCCCGATGAGCATCCCATACATAGAAAGACGCGGCTGTCCGTCTGTTCTTGCCAGGTTGGACAAGATAACAGCCACCATACTGAAAGGCGACCCGATTAAAATGATAGAAGTATAGTCAATAGCATAAGGCATAACCTTTTCCGTTGCCCCAAACATCGTCAGCAACGGTTTTAAAAAAATCAGACCAAAAGCCATAATCACAATACTGATCAAAATAGAAAACACAAAGGCATTATTCAAGGTTTTAGCTGCCAGGCCATCTTTTTTCTCTCCCAGTTTTATGGCTGCATAAGCGCTGCTTCCTGAGCCGATAAGCGTTGAAAAGGCCAGTAAAACTGTCATAATAGGGAAGGCAACTGTTGTTGCTGCATTTCCTAAATATCCTACACCCTGCCCGATAAATATCTGATCTACAATATTGTAAATAGAATTAATCAGGCAGGAAATGGTAGCCGGAATAGAAAATTCGATCAGAAGCTTTCCGATGGGCCTGTACCCCAGCGGATTTTCTCTTCCTGTATATAAATCTCCATCTGTTCGTTCCATTTCTTTACTCACTCTGTTTCCCCCTTCTTCTCTTTCATCATTCGATCCTTTTCTTCACATGATTTTTTCGCCATGTTCTGCAAAATATCATACAGCAATTCTTCTGTAATCGGCATATCTTCAATCAGTGCATCCTTCCATAGCTCTCGCACCTGATAAATCTTCTGTATAATAGGCCTTGCCTTTTCTGTTGTAAACAAGTGACGAATTCTGCGGTCTGACTCATCGGTCCGTACCTGAACATATTCCTGTTCCTCCAGTTTCCGCACAGCTTTTGTCACTGTCCCTTTATCGAAATTTCCCAGTTTAGCCAGATCATACATGGTAATGCCTTCGTTTTGTGAAATATGAAGTAAAAAAAACTGCTGTCCGCCTCCGATATGGTATTCTTCTAAAATAGCATCGTAATACCGGAGTGTATTTCGATGAATAATTGAAATAAACTTGAGAAACGTATAATTGGGCTGCTCCATTGCTATCTCCTCTTTTCCTGTAAGAACAAATTCGACCTCGCCGATTCTTTTCAGCAGTGGACGTTGTTGATATTCCGGAAATATCGAAGGAGCGATATTTCCGGAATAATAAAAAAATTGACCACTCAACTATTATGCTCTATGTATTATAGCGCCAATTAGTTGATTGGTCAATTATATAATATACCTTAATGATCAATTATTTCGTTTCAATTCCCAGCGCCCATTTGACAAAACGCTTAATATTCAAATACACCTTATCATACAAAAAGTCAAAGACCCAG
>CAUWJW010000226.1:0-4104 GCA_963558985.1 uncultured Clostridia bacterium
ACGCCCAGTTGCTTTGTGGTCTCTTGTTCCATTTTTTATATAATTCAGTGATACGGAGATGCCTCAATGGCATTAACAGTATCAGCTTGATTTATTGGTTAGAATAACTCTACACGACCAAGCAGCAGGTCTATCAGATTGCAATGGAAAATTCCGTTGTCATCATAGAAATTGTGGGGAATATCCATGCGAACAATGATTTTTTTGAAAAAGTCATTTGTCAGTATTAGCGATGCAAGTTCAGAGGATTCTTTTTTATCCGTATCCATCTGGAAAGCTGACTGGATATCATAAAGTTACGACATTTACGTCGCAAGTACAAGGTAGGAACATTAGGCTCCGCCCGGAGCCTTTCTTCTTTCTTTCCTTCTTACCCGCATCATGTTACAATAAAAACAGCCACAAAAAACAGAAAGGATATGAAGCCAGCTGCAGGTATGAAGGCTGCACCGCTTTCCGTACAGAAGAACTGTAAGAAGCCTGTACCCGAGATATAAATCGCAGCCGTACCACAGGAGAAACACAATGATCACAGAAAAAGAAATACGCGGCCTGACCGAAAGCAAATTTTTTTCTCGGGGAAAATCCCTGTACAGCAGACGAGCTGTCTTTGACCTGGACACCTGGGAAACAGAAGGAAAAATTTTCGTAGAAGCCAGCGTAATGGGAGACAGCGGAACAGAATACGAAGCAGAGCTCCTGATAGAGCATGATGAAATCGCAGGCTATAGCTGTACCTGCCCGGCAGCAGCCCAGTACGGAGTGCTCTGCAAGCACGGCGTAGCCGCGGCATTAGAATATATACGTATCAGCAGAAACAGAAGCCCCCTGAGGCAGCAGTCCTATCCCTTCAAAAAAAGCACCTCATCCCAAATCGCCTCGATTCTCTACATGACTTCCATGGAAAAACAGGCTCGGTTTCTGCAGCAGGAATTTACAGGAACCGTAGAACTGATCCCTTATGCAAAACAAAGACCCTCTTGTTGGGAGGTAGAATTCAAAATCGGCAGCACGAGAAAATATGTACTCAAAGATATCTGGGATTTTGCTCAGGCAGTAGAAAGGCGGGAAAGCCGCAAATATGGAAAACAGCTGGAATTTATCCACGAAAAAAACGCCTTCACACAAGAAAGCCTCCCCCTGGTGAACTTTGTTACAGCATGTATCCGCACAAGACGGGAACTGCAGACTTCCTCCTGGCACAGCTTCCTGCCTGCAGGAAAAGAAGCCAGAAACCTAAGGCTGACAGAAAAAGAAACCGCAGCATTTCTGGATCTTTTTACAGGAACGTCCATCCTGTGGGAAGCCAGAAGCCAAGAAAGTGCTGGAAATCTCCTTGTAACAGAGCAGGAGCCGCTGGTAAAAGCTTTTCTGGAAAAAGACGAGAACGGCAGCGGCTACTGGCTCAAAGTCCCTCCGGTACAGACAATCTGCGGAGAAGAGACCATGTACCTCATAAAGGAAGACACCGCTTACCGCTGCAACGAAGAATTCCGCCGTGAAATGGAAACTTTTTTTGTCAATGTGCAGAATATACAGGAGGACACGTTCTACATTGCAGAACAAGATATGACCGCCTTCTGTACAGGACTGTACCCGGCGCTTCGGCGGAACCTGCAGCTCTCCTGCAGGGAGGATCTGTCTGCCTTTCTCCCGGAAGACTGCACGATGCGCATGTATCTGGATAAGCGGGAAGGGCAGATTACCTGCAAGCTGGAAAGCCTTTATGGAGAAAAGAAGCACAACCTTCTAAAACCGCTGCAGACAGGCGATCTGTACCGGGACATGGAAGCAGAAGGCATAGCGATGGACATGGCAAAGGTGTATTTTCCATACAAAGAAGAAACCTGTCTCTGGTTTTCTGCAGAGGAAGAGGACCTGCTTTACGGCCTTCTTTCCGAGGGAATCGCACAGCTTTCCAAAATAGCGGAGGTCTATGTTTCCGACTCCCTTCGGAATATTTCCATAAAGCGCACCCCAGAAGTGGGAATTAGTCTGGACATTTCAGGCGGTCTTTTAGACCTGCAGTTTCAGTCCGAAGAACTGCCTTATGAAGAACTGGAAGCCCTTCTTCGTGCATATCGCATCAGAAAAAAATATTACCGCATGAAAGACGGCAGTTTTCTCATGCTGGAAGGCAGCGGCCTGGAAGCTGTCTCCGAACTGGCAGAAGGTCTGTCTTTGTCCGGAAAAGCGCTGAAAGAAGGGAGCGTGCAGGTGCCCCGCTACCGCTCCTTTTATGTGGATCAGGTGCTGAAGGAAAGCAGAAATCTGCAGGTAGAACGCTCATCTGCATACAAAGCACTGCTGCGGGAGATGAAAGCAGTGGAGGACAGCGACTTTCCCATCCCGCCCGAACTGAAAGGTGTGCTGAGACCCTATCAGAAAGACGGATACCGCTGGCTGATGACTCTGGAAGCACTGGGATTCGGCGGCATCCTGGCAGATGACATGGGACTTGGGAAAAGCCTGCAGATGCTGACTTTTTTCAAACAGCAGGCAAGAGAAGACAGGACAAGCCTTCTGGTATGCCCGGCCTCCCTTGTGTACAACTGGCAGGAAGAAGTGGAAAAATTTGTGCCGCAGCTGAAAGTGGCGGTCATCACAGGCACAGCGCAGGTGCGCAGAGAACTGCTGGAGTGGGAAGAGCATGTGGATCTGCTTCTGACCTCCTACGACTTGCTCAAAAGAGATGCACCTTTGTATGAAGGCAGGCAGTTCTACTGTCAGGTGCTGGATGAAGCGCAGAATATTAAGAACCACAACACCCAGGCAGCCAAAGCAGTCAAATCCATAAAGGCCCACGTCCGCTTTGCGCTGACCGGAACACCGATAGAAAACAGGCTGAGCGAACTGTGGAGCATATTCGACTACCTGATGCCGGGGATTCTGGGAAGCTACCCTTCCTTCCGGGGAAAATATGAAAAAGCCATCGTTCAGGATCAGAATGAGCAGGCTGCCGGGCGGCTGCAGCGGATGATCAACCCATTTATTCTCAGGCGACTGAAAAGCGATGTGCTCAAAGATCTTCCGGAAAAATGGGAAACTGTGGTATATTCACGGCTGGAAGGAGAGCAGAGAGATCTTTATTATGCCAATGCGCAGCAGCTGCGGGAATCCATTAAAAGGGAAGGAGCTGACAGCTCGGGCGCACAGAAACTGAAAATCCTGGCAGGTCTCACCAGGCTGCGTCAGCTGTGCTGCGATCCCCACCTTCTGTACGAAAACTATGAGGGCGGAGCATCCAAACTGGAAACCTGTATGGAGCTGGTGCGTACAGCCGTGGACGGCGGTCATAAAATCCTGCTCTTTTCCCAGTTCACCTCCATGCTGTCTATCTTAGAGGAAAATTTAAAGAAAGAAGGAATCGCGAGCTGCAGCCTGACAGGCGCCACCTCCAAAGAAAAGAGAGCAGAGCTTGTAAAATCCTTTAACAAAAATGATGTGCCCGTTTTTCTGATTTCCCTGAAAGCAGGAGGAACAGGGCTGAACCTGACTGCTGCATCTGTTGTCATCCATTTTGATCCGTGGTGGAATGCGGCGGCGCAGAACCAGGCTACAGACAGAGCGCACCGGATCGGTCAGGAACAGGAAGTGGCCGTATACAAACTCATCATGCAGGATACCATAGAAGAAAAAATTCAGACACTGCAGGAGAAAAAGGCGCTTTTGTCTCAGCAGGTCATTACCGGGGAAAGCATGTCACTTACCTCCCTTTCCAGAGAAGAATTTATGGAACTGCTGTCATAAAGATTCACAAAGAAGCAGCCGGGAACCTCTTTTTGGGGAGCATCAAACTCGAAATATAGTAATGCTTTATCTCCGTTTATTTTTTCTGAATCTGTTTCATTTCTTCAACTGTCAAATGCCTGTTCGGGTCATCATGGTTCGAGGATTGACTAGCATTGAATTTTGAGATAAACTAAAGAAAATATATTTGGAGGGAAGTTTATGTTAAATTCTATCCTGACAGAAAGGAGGTCGCTTTCATGTTAAAAATGATGATCCGTATGGATGATGATAAGATAACGACAGAGAAAAAATACCAGTTGGACGGTATTTACAGTACAATCAATAACACATTCCTTACGGTGGGACTTCCTC
>CAUWJW010000227.1:0-4037 GCA_963558985.1 uncultured Clostridia bacterium
ATCTTTGCGGATCAGAAAGAATTGCAGCAGTATGGAGACGGGCTGTCCATCTATATTCATGCAATGCCGTTTGTATTCTATGCTGTAACAGCGCTCATTGTAGTACCTCTTACGATTTTTGGCATTATTCCTAAGCTGGGGACGATGAAAAAAGCATATAAGCGTGTAGAACAGGGGGGAAATGTCTATTCTGAGGCAAGCGCTAAGTTCAATAGACTGGAAGAACCGGAAGAGATGCAGGAGGCAAAGGACGGCAAAATTATGAATTTCCTCCTCCCTATGGCGCTTCTTATTGCCATTGCAATAGTAACAGGAGAAGTTCTTTATGGACTGATTGCGGCTATCCTTTTAGCTCTGGTTATGTATCTGCCTTCCAAAACACTAACCTTCACGGAGTTTGGAGATGCATTTATCAATGGGTTTGGCTCTATGACGCCTATGCTGTTTATCATCGTGTGTGCACTCACCATGAAATCCGGATTAGATGAGATCGGGCTTCCGGCATATGTAATTAATGCAGTGCTTCCATATATGAGTGAAGGATTGTTTCCTGCCATTGCCTTTGTTGTTGTAGCAGGGCTGGCATTTGTTACCGGCAGTAACTGGGGGATCCCTGCAATTACTGTACCTATTCTGATTCCTCTTGCAGCAGCTATCGGAACAAATGAACTGCTGGTACTGGGCGCTATTTTATCAGGAGGTACATTTGGCAGCCACGCATGTTTCTATTCAGACTGTACAGCTTTGACTTCACAGGCATGCAAAATGGAAAACCTGGATCATGCTTTATCTCAGCTCCCATATGCAGCAATCTCTGCTGCACTGGCGGTTATCTTATTCTTGATATTTGGATTTGTACTATAACAGGTCACGATTATGACAAAGAGAAAATCTATCATTCTGGCAGATGCCGGGATACTGTTTATTGCAATAAGCTGGGGGCTCAACTTCAGTGTAATAAAATGGGCGATCTCCGATATTACACCTATGTATTACCTTACAATGCGGTTTCTTTTATCGGGGGTTCTAATGGGGCTGCTATTTATGAAAAGCCTGAAAGCGACAAAAAAGAGCGAATGGATCTGCGGCATCCTGTCAGGGAGCCTCCTGGCTCTTTCCTTTACAGCACAGACAGTGGGCCTTCAGTATACAACTCCGGGAAAAGCCGGTTTTTTAGCAAATGCCTGTGTAGTGATTATGCCTTTTCTGGTATGGCTTTTGTATAAAAGGAGGCCATCCTTTCCGATGATCCTGGGCACGATAATTGCTTTTATCGGTCTGGCAGTTATGTCGCTGACAGAACGCTTTATCCTTCAATTGGGAGACTTGTTTCAACTTTTATGCGCATTAAGTTTTGCAGGTCAGACTCTGATAATCGACCGGTATGCCAAGCGGATAGATCCGGTTCCAATGGCAATAATACAGGTAATGACAGCAGGGGTTTTAACATTGATTATTGCCGTCCTGTCCGAGCCAGTGCCGGACCTGAAGGCAGGCGGACTGCCGGTACTGATAGCAGTAGGATATGGTGCTGTTTTCTGCACAGCCGTCTCTTTTGTCATACAGGCATATACGCAGAGAGTTACACAGCCCTCTCATGTTTCCGTTATTTTATGCTTTGAAGCAGTATTTGCTTTTCTTTTCGCTTTGCTCTTTGGGTATGAAAGCCTGAGTTTTCGTAATATAGCCGGAAGTATCATGGTATTGACTGGATTTCTTATATCTCAGAGGCGAGGGAAAAGTGCACAAAAGGGGCAGGAGTAGCAAGAAAAGATGGTATCCGCGCAGCAGCAGGTGTATAATAAAAACAAAACATCAATGAAGGGGGAACTTGCTATGAAAATTCAATTTTGCGGAGCATCAACAGGCGTTACCGGCTCCTGCCATCTTATAACAACAGAAAACCATAAGATTCTTTTAGACTGCGGACAGTTCCAGGGGGGCAAAGCGATGGAGGCAATGAACTACGAGCCATTCCCCTTTGACCCGGCCGAGATAGACTATCTTGTATTAAGCCATGCACACATCGACCACTGCGGCCGCATCCCGCTTCTTGTGAAGAGGGGATTTAAAGGAGACATATACTGCACAGACGCCACAGCAGACTTGCTGGAAGTTATGCTCAAAGACAGCGGATATATCCATGAAAAAGAAGCAGAGTGGAAAAACCGGAAAAATGAGCGTGCAGGGAGACCTTTGGTAGAACCGCTCTACACATGCAACGATGCAATCGAGTCTCTTAAATTTGTAAAACCGGTTCTTTACGATCAGCTGGTAGAACTGAATCCGGAAATGCAGATTGTTTTTAATGACGCAGGACATATTTTAGGATCCGCCATTGTAGAACTTTGGATTACAGAAGATGATAACGTATCAAAGCTAGTATTCTCAGGAGATTTGGGCGTAATGGACCGGCCGATTCTGAGAGACCCTACCATTATAAAAAAAGCAGATTATGTTATTATGGAAACCACTTACGGAAATCGGCTCCATCCACAAAACTCCATGGATGTAAAAACCCTTATGGAAATCGTCGTAAAGACAGCAAGACGGGGAGGGACCGTAGTGATCCCGTCTTTTGCAGTAGGCAGAACACAGGAACTGATTTATGAATTCAATCGTTTTTACGAAAAACCAGAATATAAGCGGGATCTGGAAAACCTGATGGTATATGTAGACAGTCCAATGGCCACAACAGCAACAGAAGTTTTCCGGAATAATGCACAAGTCTTTGACGAAGAAATGAAAGAAATCATCACAAACGGCGACAACCCGCTTGACTTTAAAAACCTGAAATTTACAAGAAGTACGGAAGAATCCGTATATCTGAATCAAGACAGACATCCGAAGGTTATCATATCTGCCAGCGGCATGTGTGAAGCCGGAAGGATCCGCCACCACCTGAAGCATAACCTGTGGGATCCAAAATCCAGTGTAATCTTTGTAGGATACCAGGCAGAAGGAACTCTGGGGAGGCTTCTGGTAGAAGGCGAAAAACAAGTGACCCTTTTTGGAGAAGAAATCCGGGTTAACGCAGAGATTTATAACTTAGAAGGATTCTCAGGACATGCCGACCGGGATGGACTCCTTGGCTGGCTGGCCGGATTTGAAAAAGAACCGAAACATATTTTCCTGGTTCACGGAGAACCGGAGTCCAAAGCAGACTTCGCCAAAACAGTAAAGGAAAAACTGGGGTATGAACCTATCGTTGTTCAGGGGAACTCTGAGTTTGTACTGGAAAAAGACGCAATTGTCAACAAAGAACAGGCAATGCAGGAAGCCATGGACAGCGAAGTGCTGGAAGGCATCAAGAAAAACATTGCAGACATTCACAGACGTCTGGAAGGAATTCTGTACAATACCCATCTGGCAGTAAACGAAAAATTACCGCCTGAAAAAATGGCAGAAATCAATAATATTGTTTTGGAACTGGAAAAATATTCTGTAAATCTAGGCGCAGCAGTTACAGAAGAAGATAACAATCATATACAAATAGAAAGATAAAAAGAAAGCAGCACAAAAGGGAGGCAGTAACAGATTATCTCTGCTACAGCCTCCCTTTTGAGTGCGCTAAAAAAATGGAAGCATCGAAAAAGTACAAATTTTCAAGTAAAAATATTGAAATTGAGAAAAAAATCTTGAAAACCATATCGAAATCTAAATTTTCGTGCTATAATAAAAAATAGCATCACATATAACAAATATAAGGAGAGAGCGATGTCCATTTTAAAAGAAATTTCAAATAGCGTAACGCAAGTTGCAGAAGCTATCAGCATTGCTATTGGAGTTGAAGTAGAGATCGTTGATACAGATCTTACAATTTTAGGGGGGACCGGCATCTATGCATCTATGATCGGGCAGAAGGAAGAGGAGGGGCGTTTGGACACGGACTACTTGTATGCCAGAGTATTAAGAAGCGGAGTTACGGAGTATGTGGAAGATGCCATGACACAGCAGGATTATGATGATATGGGTATGGGAGGAACGCATTTTGGAGAACTGGCTGAAATTTGTACGCCTATAAAAATGAGAGACCG
>CAUWJW010000228.1:0-4036 GCA_963558985.1 uncultured Clostridia bacterium
ATAGAAGGAAGTTGGGTAAATGAAAGTTTTAGTCATAACCGTTGCAGGAAAGTCCTCACGATTTAATCAAGAGGCGGAGATACCTGTTTTGAAATGTTTGTACAAGCCATTTCCGGAAGAGCCGACGATTTTGCAGAGAATAATAGAACAATATGAGCAGTACGATAAATTTGTTCTTGTAGGAGGATATCTGTTTCAAACTTTGCAGCAGTATGTGGAAAAGGATTTGAAGGCAGCACAGGAAAAAATAGATCTTGTGTTTAATCCCAGGTATGAAGAGAAAGGAACGATGTACAGTTTGTATCTGGGATTAAAAGAAGCTGAAAAGTATGATGTGAATGAACTTGTTTTCACAGAAGGAGATATAATTGCGGACTCTGAAAGTGTTGAGAAACTGCAAAAACAGAATAAAGATGTAGTTACCATAAACAGGGAGCCTATATGGGCAGACAGAGCAGTAGTTGCATACCTGGATGAAATGCAGCATATCCGCTATTTTTATGATACAGAGCATAAATCTTTGATGTTTAATGGGAAAATAAAAGCTGTTTTTAATTCAGGGCAAGTATGGAAGTTTATGGATCCAAAACGATTGTTTTTTTTAAACTCACAGCTTACAGAAGAAGAGCAAAGCCAAACCAATCTGGTTTTGATCCAAAAGTACTTTGAAAAGCTGGAGCCGGAAGACCTGGAAATTTTGCAGTTTAGGGAATGGTGTAATTGCAATACCAGGGAAGACTACGTCCGGGGTATAAAAAAATGAATTTACGATAGAGGTAGAAATGAGAAGGAAAAATAAGCAGCAAATCAAATCATTACTGGGAATGGTGGAATCTGCATTGGACTTAATGATTCATGGACATATGGAATATGGTACTGTGCTGCAGCTTAATCAGGACTGCAGTGCGGCATTAGAAGCAATTTGCAATTTGTTAAACCGGGAGCATGAGCAGGAGCAAAATATTTGTGGCAAGATTGATATATGCATAGAAGGATTACAGCAAAACAGTGTAAATGGAAAAAAAGAAAATTTGATATCAGTTGCAGCGAAGATTAATGAACTTATGCAAGGGATAGAGTCACTTCCCGATGATAAGCTGAAGGTTTTATTTTTGCCATATAAATATTCCATGTGGGACAGTATGCGCACTATTTGGGAAGCTGCCAAAAACGATGAACGATGCGAGTGCCATCTTGTGCCTATTCCGTATTTTGAAAGAAATGCGCAAGGCCAGGTTGAAAAAGCATGTTACGAGAGGGAAGATTATCCTTCGGAAGCAGAAGATTATAGAGACTTTAATATGGAACAGGAATGTCCTGATATTATCTACTTTCATAACCCCTATGATGATATCAACCTGGTTACATCAGTGCATCCCCGCTTCTACTCCAGAGAGTTGAAGAAGTATACGGATATGCTAGTATATGTCCCTTATTATGTAGCAGGGGCAGTTTCTAATTTAGAAGAAGGTGCATCAATTTATAGGGTTCCGGGAAGCATTCATGCAGATCGAATTATTTTGCAGTCAGAAGAGCTAAAGCGTGCCTATATACAAAGTGGAATAGAAGAAGATAAATTACTGGTCTTAGGAAGTCCTAAGATTGATGCGGTTTTATACCCGGAAGTGACAGAAGCTCAGTTAAATTTATGGAAAGGGAAATTAGGTGATAAAAAAGTACTGCTTATAAATACAAGTATCAGTGGGTTATTGGGAATATCAGATCATTTATATAAAATGGAGAATTTATTAGTTAGATTAAATCGTTTTTTAGGAATTGGATATATATGGAGGCCGCATCCTCTGTTGCAAGCAACGATTTCCAGTATGAAAAATACAGAACAGGAAACGTATAACAGATTATTATCTCTGGTAGAAGATTCGGAAAATGGAATTGTAGACCATCGCCATAACCTGTATTCAGCAATAGAACGATCGGATGGACTGGTCAGTGATTACAGTTCGTTGATCATGCAATACCTATTTACCGGGAAGCCGGTGTTTTGTATGGAGGGTACATATAAGAAAACGGAATATATTTTCTGTGATTATTTTGGGAGTTACTTTGAAGAAGAAGGTGTTTCCCTGGAAGATTTTGCGCTAATGTTAGAAGAAGGGAAAGACCCTAAGATGGAAGAGCGTTTAAAGCGAGCGAAAAAATCTATATGTAACAGCGATGGAACAAGTGGTGAGAAGATTCATAAAGCCATCATGAAAATATGTTGTAGGAGAGAGGAGCAATGAAAACAACGAATAATTTACTTAAAGTACAGGCGATGGATACAGTAAATTTAAAAAAGTTACAACATCTTCAGTTGGAAATGCTGATGGAGGTTGATCGGATTTGCAGAAAGCATGAAATTAAATACATTATTTGTTTTGGAACCTTACTAGGAGCAGTCCGACATAAAGGGTTTATTCCTTGGGATGATGATGTTGATATTGCAATGGTTAGAAGTGAATATGAAAAATTTTGCAGAATTTGTAGTATAGAGCTAAATCATGAAAAGTTTTTTCTCCAAACACATGAGACTGATACGGAATATCGTTGGGGGTATGGGAAATTATTGAAAAATGGGACAACATTTGTACGATATCGCCAGCAGCATTTGAAAATGAGGCAGCAAGTGTATATTGATATTTTTCCTATGGATGGAGTTCCGGAAGGCTATTTTGCAAGAAAGTGGTTTAATGCGGTGAGATTGATCTGCAGGAAAATTATGTGGTCAGAAGTGGGGAAAGTTTGCTGTAAAAGTGCTGTAATGCGGGGATGGTTTCGCTTATTAAACTGCATTTCTGTGGAAAAGGTCTTTGCCGTTTTGGAGCATTTGTCACATAAATATAATGAAAAAAATTCTGAATATGTGACATGCTTGTCCTTTTCTGATCTGTGGGTGAAAGGGTACAAAGGTCATAAAAAAGAATTTTTTATCAACACGAAAGAAGGTGAGTTTGAAGGAGAAGTTGTTAAGATTCCAATACATGCAGAAGAAATGTTAAGAGCATCTTATGGAGATGACTTTATGCAACCACCTCCACTAGAAGAAAGAGTACCACATGCCACAGCAGCATATTTTGATTTTTAAAGAAAAATACCATTATTAGAAGTGGAGAATAGTGTTAAATGGAAAAACATCATGCTAAAAAGAAGGGCTTAGAAGTTGAGGCATATAATAGAGATATAGAGTATTGGAACACTTACTATAGTACAAAAAAATTAGGCTTTGAAAATCAAAGTCTATTTGCAGAATTTGTAATTCAGGATCTTGAGGCAGAAAAATCTCTGCTAGAACTGGGATGCGGAAATGGAAGAGACAGCCTTTATTTTGCTAAAAATGGAATATACGTAACGGCGATTGATGCATCAGATAAAGCGATCAGCCTTTTAAACACACATTTTCGATTGAGAACAGCGCAGTTTATTTGTGGAGATTTTGTTGAGTCAGAGGAGATTTATCAAAAACAATATGACTACTGCTATAGTCGCTTTACTTGGCATAGTATTACACAAGAACAGGAAACCAATTTATTATATAACCTACCGAGGGCGATTAAAAGTAATGGGCGGCTATTCATTGAAGCTAGGAGCATTCATGATGATATTTTTGGAGAAGGATGCAACGTAGGCGAAAATGCTTATATATATAATGATCATTTTCGTAGATTTATTGATATGCATCAGTTAACAGAAAAGCTTGTTCGATTTGGCTTTTCTATTAAATCGGCACAAGAAGGGCGAGGATTTGCGCCATATAAAGAAGAAGATCCAGTATTGATTCGAATTGAAGCGATAAAAGGATAATCCAAGTGCTAAAATCGACTTCAGTGTATTGGCGGACTCTGCAGATGCAAGGACGCTGTATAATAATCTTTTTGATCTGATTGGATGTAGCATCGGAATTCCTTGTGGAACTTAATGATGCGTATTACGGCATGGGTTTATGCGGAAACGAAAATGAATATGGAGAACAGGTAGGCATCAATGTTCTGCAGCCGGCAGAATACAAGAAGGAGACACGGACGCGAGAAATTCAGTA
>CAUWJW010000229.1:0-3999 GCA_963558985.1 uncultured Clostridia bacterium
TTCAGGAGGATCCGTATGATACCGGCAGTGAAGAATGGCTGCGGGAATGTAATGACCTGTTTGCACAGCAGCTGGAAGCAGGGCTGCAGGAGAAGGAGTCTGCGGAGACAAGGATGGAACTGGCCTGGTGCTGCTACCAGAACGGAAACTATGAAAAAGTTCTGGAGCTGCTGCAAGATATGAAACCGGAGCAGGACAGAGTAATTGAGTTTAACAGCATGATGGGAAGGGCATATCTTTTCAGCGGACAGGCAGAACGGGCACAGACGTATCTGTCATCATGGCGACATCAGCTGGAGCACATGGATGACAGTCAGGAAAAGAAAAAAGAGCAGATGCCGCTTGTACTCCTTCTGGAAAGTCAGGTGTGCAGAGAAACCGGCCGGCAGAAGGAGGCACTGGAGCTGCTGGAAAAACTTCTTGAAGCGGATCCGGAAAATGGAGAAGCACTGCTCCATAAAGGAAAACTTTTGTATGACAGATGGGAACTGGATCAAGCAGCGGATACCTTAACGAAGGCCATTGAGGCAGATCCCTCCTCGCATGTGCCTTATCTGCTGCGGGCAAAGGCTTTTTACAAAATGGAGTTTCTGGGAGAAGCTTTCGATGACTGCGGAAGAGCTTTGGAAATCTACCCTTATGAGTTAGAGGCTTACATAGGGCAGATCCGTATCCTGTTAGATGCAGGAGAAATCGAAGGAGCAGATCAAATCCTGAATTATCTGCGGCAGGAAGAGCTGACAGGGACAGAACTGACCTTTCTGGAAGGATACCGAATGGAAAAGACCGGTCAGAAGGAAGCGGCAGAGCGCATCTACCGGGAAATTCTTTTTGGAGAGGCACAGCCGGATGGAGAAAAAAGCAAGACCTTTAATTTACAAAACGGAGCAGAAACCTGCTGGAGGCTGGCGCTTCTTGAATACAGAGAGGATCTGGAAGATTTTCAGCCGATCATTGACTGGATTGACCGGGGGCTGAAAGAGGACAGCTGTTATGTGCCTCTTTTGGAAATGAAGGCGGAGATTGCACTGCAGTGCGCCCATTACGATGAGGCGCTTAAGCTCTGTGAGAAAATCCTGCAGACAGCTCCGGGAAAAGTAGGGGTTTACGGTCTTATGGACAGCATTTACCGGGAAATGCAGGAGTGGGAAACAGCGCTGGAATATGCAGACAAGCAGGTGCAGCAGCTGCCTTCCGGATATGCATATATGAGAAGAGGACAGCTTTTCACCTGTCTGGATCGTATGGACAGGGCCTGGGAGGATTTTTCACAAGCTGTGCAGCTGGCGCCGGAACTATCCTATCCTTATAATTATATGGCTGTCATTCTGGAGTACAAAAATGAGGAAGAAGCGGCGCTCTGTTATTATGATAAAGCTGTAGAAACGGGGGAAGAAACGGGAGATTTCTGTGAGGAAGCTTATGAGAATAAAGCGAATCTTTTGTGCAGACGCAAGGAATTTGAACAGGCCGTGAGCCTTCTGGAAAGAGCGGGTGAAAAGACGGGAAACAGTAGATACTTGTACAAACAGATAGAAGTTTTTCGTTTGGCAGGCAGATGGGATGATGCGCGGAATGCTCTGGAAGCATACATCAGGAGAGAAGAGATCCCGAAAACCTCTTTTATATATAACTGGGAAATGGGACATATCTGCAGGGACAAAGGCAAACAGGCAAAAGCACTGCATTTTTATCGCCATGCAGAAAAGTTAGAGATGGCGGCTGCTAAGGAAATTGCTAAAATTCTGTACTACCAGGGAAAATATAAGGCGGCTTTGAAGCTTTTAGAAAAGGTGACAGCGATTTTTCATGTAACAGGACAAGAGGAAGAAGACTATATTATGGCTGCTACTTTTTATCTCTGGGCGGCAAGATGCAGCAAAAAACAGCAGGATGAGGAAGGTGCCCGCGTTTTTGCACAAAAAGGGCTGGAACTGATACCGGAGGATCACCCGCAGAAAATAAGTGAGGCGCAGCCTCTGGTATACCGCCTCTTAGGAGCACTGTATGCCGTAAAGGGAGAGCAGGAGAGAGCAAATGCGCTTTTTGAGCATGCTTTAAATATTCGCAAGTGTGATTTCTGTAACTACAGCTGCTGTGTGGATGCCCTGTATGAGCTGGGATATTCCGCTGAACTGCAGGGAAAGAAAGAGGAGGCGCTCTCTTATTACAGACAGGGGCGAAGGGCTGCACCTTTTGATGCAGATCTGGCCTGTGCAGAGAAAGTTTTAGAAAAGGGGAATTTATGAAAATCGGAATAGACTTAGGTACAACAAATTCACTGGCTGCTTTTTACGGAGAGGATGGCCCCCGGATTATACCCAATCGTCTGGGAGAGAAACTGACTCCATCGGCAGTAAGTATTGATGAAGAAGGCACTGTTTATGTTGGCAAGACTGCAAAAGAGAGGCAGGCGATCTGCCCGGAAAGTACAGCAGTACTTTTTAAGCGGAGTATGGGAACGGAACAGAAGATCTCTCTGGGCGAGCGAAAGTTTTCTCCTGAAGAGCTGTCCTCTTTTTTGCTTCGGGCTTTGAAAGAGGATGCGGAGAGCTATCTGGGGTGTCCTGTTGAAGAAGCAATTATCAGTGTTCCTGCCTATTTTAACGACATCCAGAGGAAAGCTGCGAAAAAAGCAGGAGAACTGGCAGGATTCCGGGTTGAGCGGATTATCAATGAGCCAACTGCAGCTGCCATTGCCTACGGTATGCACAAAAGGCAGGATCATACGAAGTTTCTGGTATTTGACCTGGGAGGCGGCACCTTTGATATTTCTCTGCTTGAGCGGTATGGAACGATTATGGAGGTAAGAGCCATTGCAGGGGATAACTTTGTAGGAGGAGAGGATTTTACTAAAGTCCTGCAGGGGATGATGCTGCACAGGAATGGTGTCCGGGAGGAAGAACTAAATGAAAAAGAGCAAGTGGAACTGAGACGTCAGGCAGAACTTTGCAAACTGGGGTTTTCTCAGGGAAGGGTTTCAGGGATGAAGTGCATGCTCAAAGGGGAGCTTTGCAAAGAGACCTTTACACTGGAAGAATATGAGGAAAACTGTCAGCTTCTTCTGGCAAGGCTTCGCCGCCCCATTGAGCGGAGTTTAAAGGATGCGGATATGCATCTTGCAGATATTGATGAAATGGTTCTGGTGGGTGGAGCAACAAAGCTTCCAATCATCCGAAATTTTGTGGGGCGTATTTTTGGAAGGATTCCTAATACGGATATTGATCCTGATGAGGCAGTGGCCATGGGTGCGGCGATTCAGTGTGCGATGAAAGAACGCAAAGAAGAAGTGAGGGAGATTGTTCTTACAGAAGTCTGTCCGTACACGCTGGGTACATCGGTGGTTGTGCAGCGTATGGGAAATTTAACAGAAACCGGGCATTTTCTGCCTATTATTGAGCGAAATACTGTGATTCCTGTAAGCAGGACAGAAACCTTATATACGGCGGCTGATTATCAGAGAAAGATTGTGGTGGATATCCTGCAGGGTGAAAGCCGTTTTGCAAAAAATAATCTGCGGCTGGGAGAGATTGCGATTTCTGTGCCTGCGCAAAAGGCGGGAGAGGAGTCTGTAGATGTGACCTATACTTATGATGTGAATTCTATTTTGGAAGTGAAGGTAAAGGTGAATTCCACAGGAGAAGTAAAGAAGAAGATTATTCAGCGAGAAGGGTCGTCTCTTACTGAAGAAGAAGCAGAAAAACGTATGGAAGAGCTGAATCACCTGAAGATTCATCCAAGAGAGCAGGAGGCGAACAAGCTGCTGCTTCTAAAGGGGGAACGGCTGTATGAAGAGGCTTTTGGAGATCTGCGCCAGGAGATTGATCTGCTGCTTCTTGAATTTGAAGCTGTGTTGGATAGTCAGGACGAAGAGAAGATTCGGCCGGCACGGGAAAAACTGCAGGCTGCATTAGACGAGGCTGAGTCTGTGATGAATGAGGACTGGCTGGAATAATTTGAAGAAGGTGCAGCGGATTTTTTGGGCAGAATCTAGCTTGC
>CAUWJW010000230.1:0-3997 GCA_963558985.1 uncultured Clostridia bacterium
CGGCCTTTACGGAGATGGTTGTATCTGGATCAACAAAAATATGACGACTACGGAAAAGGCCTGCGTTCTTGCAGAAGAACTCGGGCACCATTATACAACTGTTGGAAACATTCTCGATCAGAATGACATCGAAAACCGCAAGCAGGAGAGGAAAGCCCGTGCTTGGGCATATGAAAAAATGATACCGCTAAGCAGTATCAAGCAGGCCTTTGCAGCAGGTCATTATGAGCCGTGGGTGATTGCGGAGTATTTGGATATAGATGAGCGCTTTTTAAAAGAGGCAATGCAGTACTATGAGGCGGTCTATGGTAATGAACTGATTCGCTGGAGACAAGAGGCGGAGCTGAGAGAAGCCTTTCGGGAGGCAGGGATTGAGATTGAAGATTAAGTAAAAACGGGGATTGGGGTTAGGCAGTTATTTTTTATTTACTTTATGAGGAGGAAAAATCTATGAAAAAACTCATCGTACTAATTCTATCTTTAATTCTATGTATTTCTATGTTTGGCTGTAGCGGATCAGAGCAAAGCACACTGGATAAGTATGTTAGCGAGCTAGGGTTAAAAGACAGCTGGGTTACAACTATGGAGGAACATATTCCGGAATTTGACACGCTGGAATCAATTGAGGCCAACGGTACCCAAGGATATAAAGTAACTATGTCTGGTGGAGAAAGCTATTACGTTGTAATTGATGCAAAAGATGAAGTTGCATGTATTATGACCACAGAAGAAGATTATGATGCCAGAACCCGACTCTATGATGCGTATAAATAAAGTTAATTAAGTTTATTTAGGTGATTGGGATTAGATAACAGTTATTTCTCATTTGTCTTCAAGGAGGATAAAAATGAGTCAGAAAGTATTTTCTTTTAAATCCGGTACAGAAGTCCGCATTAATGAGCGCGATATGGAAATCATACGTGAAGGTGGGAAATCTGCGGCAAAAGCTCTGTTTATGGGCAGGACATCTGGAAGAATGACAATAGCGTTGGATAAAATTTCGGGAATTGTGTACGACGCAGATTATTTGATGGTTTGCGCAAGTGGACTGCCTATGCCTGCGGATTTTAAAATCGGAAACACGTCCGATATTAAGCAGTATCCAAATTGCATCGTTGCGAAGTCAGGAGAATTAGAAGAACTTTACAACTATCTACGTGAATGCCTATAACAAAAAAAAACAAAAGCCCCCATCTCTGGGAGCTAATGTCGATTGATTAATTCTATGCTGTAGAAATACAATCTGATTCGCACTCACATTGTATCATTGCAGCCCTGAAAAGTCAAAGTTTTTAGGGTATTTTTATACCCGGAAAGGAATGGTACAATATGGCAAAAAAGACAAACTGCACGATCAACGGAAAGGAGTATTACCGGATCTATCGCAAGATAGGCATGAAACGGAATAAATATGGCATCTGGGTAGATGACAGGAAAGCTTTCTATGGCTCCTGTAAGAAGGAAGCTGAGGAAAAGTATCAGGAGTACATACACCGCAAGAAGTCCGGTCAGGGAGTTACTGGGGAATGTCTGGGACAGCTTTTGGATCAGTGGATTGAAGAGGTCTTCAAATATTCGGATCTGTCCAATTCTACGAAAGACCATTATATCAAAGCCTATGAAAAACTATTAAGCACAAATAAGCTTGCAGGCTTGCCGGTTGGTGATATTACACCATTGGATCTGCAGCAGCTTTATAACGATTCTTCCTCGGAATCCACCGTCAGGGAGCTGCACTTTCTGTTGCGCCGATTCTTTAGATATGCTGAATTGAATGGAATCTGCCGTGATATTACCCACAGCCTTACCCCTCCCAAGAGTCAAAAATCCGTACCACAAGACAATGGTCTTACTGTAGACGTATGGGAGGATTTTGACTTAAAAAGACTGCTCTCTGCTCTGGAAGGACACCGCTTAAGGCTGCTTGTTCTGCTGGCAGTAAATACCGGTCTGCGGATAGGGGAGCTTTTGGCTCTGACTTATGAGGATATCAAAGATGGGCTTGTCTATGTATCAAGGCAGCTCTCAGAGGTGCCACAAGCAGATGGATCAGCAGAAACGCTCTATATTGACACACCCAAAACTGCTACCAGTATACGAGCTGTACCACTCTCTAAAGCTGTTATAGAAGAGATAGATCTTCATAAAGCATGGCAGCGCCGGGAAATGATGGAAAAGGGATACCGGACAGAATACCTCTTCACCACATCAAAGGGTACATGGTACCGCCGGCGCAACATTAAAAAATCTCTTGATCGACTGTATGACCGTATCGGTCTGCCACGGCACAAATTCCACTCTTTCCGGCACACTTTCGGCACCAACCTAAGCCGGGCAGGGGTTCCAATTGAAGAAACAGCCCAGTTGATGGGTCATGCTGATATCAGCACCACAGCAAAGTATTATATTAATGTTAATGCAGATAGAAAACGGGAAGCAGTTGAAAAAATCGTCAGCTTTAGCATGAGTGATAAAAAAGTGATAAATTGAATACAAGGCTATGTACCGCAAACCTAAACTTGTTGAAATTTCAACGGTTATGCTTTTAGAAGAAAAAAAGGGACCCGCAACTCGCATTGCAGGTCCCAAATCTAATTTTGATGAATTACAATCTTACAGTTTGAATTCAGCTTTTGTAGCAGCCAGAGCTTCGTCCAGTGCAACCAGAACTTTGTCGATAGTTTCTTTGCTCTGAGTTGCAGGTGGTTCGATTCTTACTGTCTTAGCATTTACTAATGTACCAGCTACCATTACCTTTCTTTCGAACAGGTGCTTAGTTACAGTGTATCCAACTTCTGCTTCTGGGAATTCCATACAGATCAGCATACCTGCTCCTCTGAAGTCTCTCAGAACTGTTGGGTATTTTTCCTGTAATTTCTTCAGGCCAGCCAGGTAGTATTCACCTTTTTCTTTTGCCTGTCCAACAACATCATGCTTCAGGATGTACTTAATTGTGGAAATGAATGCTGCGCAAGCCAGAGGGTTTCCGCCGAATGTAGGGGATCCCAGAATCCATGGGTTGTCAAACATCTTTCCTTCAGTTCCTGTACCAGCTCCGGACTTTTCATAAGTCCAAGGTCTAGCGATGATACCTGTGATAGGAACAACACCACCGGAAGAAGCTTTACCGAATGTCATGATATCCGGAGTAACGTCTTCCACTTCGCATCTCCACATTGTACCTGTACGTCCAAGACCTGTCTGAATTTCATCGAAGATCAGAGCTACGCCATACTGGTCAGCGATTTCTCTTAATCTCTTCAGGTAGCCTTTTGGAGGAATGATAACGCCAGCTTCACCCTGAACAGGTTCTACGATGATAGCAGCAACTTTTTCACCTACTGCCTGCAGGTTCTTGATAGCTGTTTCTGTAGCATCTGCATTACCGTATTCAACGTGCTGTACCTGCTGTACCATTGGGATGTAGTCTTCTCTGTAAGCGCCTTTACCACCCATGGAGATAGCACCCATGGATTTTCCGTGGAACGCACCAACAGTGGAGATGTACCATCTTCCGCCAGTAGCCAGTCTAGCCAGCTTCAGAGCCATTTCTACAGCTTCTGCACCACCGTTTGTGAAGAAGGAGTACTGCAGATCTCCAGGAGTGATCATAGCCAACAGTTTAGCCAGGTAACCTCTCAGCGGGTCTACCAGTTCCTGGGAGTGCAGGGAGAATCTGTCTAACTGTGCACGTACAGTCTTCTTGATTTCCTGGTTGTTGTGTCCGCAGATGAAGATACCGAATCCGCCCAGACAGTCGATAAATTCTGTTCCGTTCAGATCTCTGAATACATCGCCTTCATCTTCCCATTCAACGAACGCAGCGTCATCAGATACAGATTTTCTGTATTCTAACCAACCTGGGTTATAGTTTTCATTGAAGTTTGCAATTGATTCGTCATGGATGGCTTTTTTGTCTTCATCTGTCAGCGCATCCTTTTCGATGTAGTCAACAACGCGAGTTGCCAGTTCTAAAGCTTTTGCTTTGTTTGTTTCA
>CAUWJW010000231.1:0-3927 GCA_963558985.1 uncultured Clostridia bacterium
CTGGTGTTATCTGTGTCAAAGATCAGGAAGTTCCCCAGATCCCAGCTGCTTTTGATTACGGTAAGATCTGCGCCGGTCTCTCTGGCTTTCTTGAGTGTATCCTGACGGACAAATCCTGCGGCTTCCAGATGGACAGCGGTAATGGTATCGGCACCTTTTTTTAAGGCCAGCTCTACGGGCATGACATCAGCATAGCCGCCGTCAATGTAGCGGACGCCGCTGATTTCTTTTGCCTGTGCTGCAGGAAAGCAGGAGGCGCTGGCAAGGATGTAATCCTTCAGTTTTCCTTTGGGAATGTCTTCGGTGAACAGATAATGGGGTTTTAAAGAAGGAAGTTCCACGGTAACGACCCCGAGGGATACGCCGGAATGGCGTATTTTATCTTCATCCACATATTTATCCAGTATGTTTTCCAGTCCGGAAGTTCCGGCGCCGCCGTTAAGCAGGATTTCTTTTGCATAGGCAAGGGCTTCGCCTGCGCTCATGCCGCCAATGTCAAAGTCAAAACCTTTTGGCGTTTTTTCCTCCTCTTCCAGGTCAAAAATCATATGGGTCTCCAGCTCTTTCCAAAGGCTGACTGCCAGGTCAAAATCGTCCTGTGCGACCATGGCGCCGTTGAGTGCGCCTACGGAAGTTCCTGTTACAATGTGAATCGGGATTCCAAGTTCGCGCAGGGCCTGCCAGACGCCGATTTCATAGGCGCCACGGGAACCGCCGCCGCTGAGTACAAGTGCGTGTTTCATTTATAAAATCCCCCTTTCATGGGAAAAGTTCCTATTAATAGATATTAACAAGTCGGCAAAAAAAATACAATCAAATTTAGGAGTTGAACGGATGTTTTTATTGTGCTAAAATAAACATATGTTCTTTATGCGGGAAAGGGGAGAGTCTTATGAATCTGCTGCCGGAAAAATTAAAGGTGCTGGCCGACAGTGCCAAGTATGATGTGTCCTGCTCCAGCAGCGGTGTGGGAAGGCGCAATAATGGAACCATCGGCAGCAGTGCGGCGGAAGGGATCTGTCATACCTGGTCTGCGGATGGGCGCTGTATTTCTTTGTTAAAGGTGCTGTTTTCCAATAAATGTGTATATGACTGTGCATACTGTGTCAACAGGAGAAGTGCCGATGTGAAGCGGGCGGCCTTTGAGCCGGAAGAGCTGGCTGAGCTGACTATGGAGTTTTACAGGCGGAATTATATTGAAGGCCTTTTCTTAAGCTCTGCAGTGGAGGTGTCTCCGGATTATACAGCGGAGCGGATTCTTCACTGCCTCCGGCTGCTGCGGCGGGAGTACGGGTTTGCCGGCTATATTCATGCGAAGATTATCCCCGGTGTTTCCCATGAACTGACGCATGCCATCGGACTGGAAGCAGACCGCCTCAGTGTGAATATTGAAATGCCTACAAGCAGGAGTCTGGAACTGTTTGCGCCGCAAAAGAAGCCGAAGGAGATTTTTCGGCCTATGCGGCAGATTACTAATACGCTCATTGAGCGGAAATCGCTCAAAGGACCGGGGACCATGTTCAAAGGGCAGGATTTGAATTCGCCCCTTCATTATCTGAGCCCGGGTCAGGAGCAGCTTGCGAAAAAGCAGGGAGGCGTTCCTGTTTCTGAAGGGGAGGTGGGGGCGGCTGCTGAAGGAAAGCGCCTGTTTGCGCCAAGAAAGAAGGAAGTTTTTGCGCCGGCAGGTCAGACGACACAGATGATTATCGGTGCGGGGAAGGAGTCAGACCGGCAGATTCTGACTACAACAGAGCATCTGTACCATACCTTCAAGATGAAGCGGGTTTATTACAGTGCCTATATTCCTGTGGCAGCTTCGCCGGTGCTGCCTGATGTGCTGTCTGCGCCGCCGCTGCAGCGGGAACATCGTTTGTATCAGGCGGACTGGCTCCTGCGGTTTTACGGCTTCCGTGCGGACGAGCTTCTGGATGAAGATTCACCCAATCTGGAGCCGGAGATGGATCCGAAAGCATCCTGGGCTTTGCGCCACTTGGACAGGTTCCCGGTGGAGGTGAACAAAGCACCGCTGGATATGCTCCTTCGCATTCCGGGGGTAGGGACTGTCTCGGCGCAGCGTATTGTGCGCCAGAGGAGAGCTGCAGCGGTTAGATATGAAGACCTGAAGAAAATGGGTGTGGTGTTAAAGCGGGCACGTCATTTTCTGACTTGTTCGGGAAAGTATTACGGAGAGAAACGGTTTGCGCCGGAAATGATAAGAAATCAGCTATTGGAAATAAGCGATGGGATTCAAATGTCAATGTTTGACGCTTCTTCGGCGCGGCTGCCGGAAAGCGGTGAAAAAAGAAAGGGGCTGGCGGAAGGTGGTTGATTATTTGTATGACGGGACCTTTGAGGGGCTTCTTACCTGCATCTATCATCATTATTATACGGAAAAAGCCAGTGGAATTTTTCTCGGTGATGAGTACCAGTCCAGCATGCTGGGGGGATATATGGACGTTGAGACAGAGGAAGAGAAGGCTGTGACTGTGTATGAGGCAGTTGCGAAGAAGATTTCGCCTGCGGATCTGAGACGTATTTATAAAGTGTTTCGTTCAAGTGTGGAGCGGAAGGAATGTAAGATTCTCAATTATGTGCGGTTTGGGTTTGCGCAGGGACCGAGGATCCGGCTGCTCCACGGTGATCCCATTGTCTTTGCGGCCCAGCAGGCGGAGCAGAAGGTGAATGATGAGGTCCATCGCCTGAAGGGGCTCATCCGGTTCTCCCGGCGGCAGGGGGGGCTTTTGTACAGTCCGATTGAACCGGATCATGATGTGGTGGAGTTTTTGTCTGATCACTTCTGTGACCGTTTTAGAAACGATCCTTTTCTGATTCATGATGCAGCCAGAGACAAGGCGCTGGCTGCCTACCGGGGGGAGTGGTTTGTGCGGCATTTTACAGGGGAAGATCTGCCGCCGCTGTCAGATGATGAGAAGGCATATCAGGAGATGTGGCGCACTTATTTTGAGCACATTGCCATTAAGGAGCGTATTAATCCCCGGTGTCAGAAGGGGCATATGCCTGTGCGGTACTGGAAGTATCTGACGGAGATGCAGGGGTGTTGAGATGAATAAAGGCTGAAAGCAGCGCCAGTTGGGAGCGTATCTTTCAGCCTTTTTTCTATTCTTTTCTTCTCTGCGTAGCAATCTGCGCAGAAACGTACACTTTTCCCTGCAGAAATTACCGGGCAGGTTTCAAGAAAAAATTGTAAGGAAACACAAAAAAGAAAAGTTTTTTAAGAAAAAAGCTTAAGATAGAACTAAAAGGGACGATATTTTATATGAAATTAATTTGAAAAGAAAAGTGTACTTTCCTTTTCAGGAAAGCACACAGACAAACAGGGAGGTTACATCATGCTGATGCTGGGAAGGAACCCGGAAGAATATGTGGTGATTGGCGATGACATCGTAGTCAAAGTGGTCTCAGTAGACGGAGATCTGAAACTGGCAATCGATGCACCCAAGGATATGCCTATTTTGCGGGGCGAGGTTTACGAAAAGACCCACAAACCGCCCAAGTGCATTTCCCGTTCACTGCAAAAATAACCAGATATGGTTTCAATCGTCCGTAAAGAGCGCTCCGGGCGAATGAGATAAAGAAAAACTATTTCAAAAGTTATGTAGGGGGAAATAGGAAGTCCCCTGAACACTACCAGGAGGTAAGAAAATGAGAATTCAACACAATATTCCGGCATTAAGCTCACACAGAAATTTAACAAACAACAACAGCGCACTGTCCAAGAACTTGGAAAAACTGTCTTCAGGCTACAGAATCAACCGTGCAGGCGATGATGCGGCAGGTCTGGCAATTTCCGAAAAGATGAGAGCACAGATTACCGGTCTGAATACTGCACAGAAGAACGCAGAAGACGGTGTATCTCTGGTACAGACAGCAGAAGGTGCACTGACAGAAGTACACTCCATGCTGAAC
>CAUWJW010000232.1:0-3882 GCA_963558985.1 uncultured Clostridia bacterium
GTCATCTGCAGTAATCAGAACAGAAAATCCAGCAATACAGTCTTCTAAGATTGGCATTCCCTTCTTAACGTGATCTTTTCCATTCATTCCCAGTTTGGCCGTACATCCACCAGCTGTGATTGCAACGCATTTAAACGTACCTGCTTTAACCAGAGATGCACCATCTAAAATAGCATGTGCCGGTCCTGCACAGAACCCTCTTACATCAGATCCTGTCGCATTAATCAATCCCGCTACTTCTGCAGCAGCTTTTGCAAAGTTTCCACCACCTCTCTGATTCATATCACCACAGGCTTCTTCGCAGCAATCAATTACATATTCAATTTCAGAAGCATCAATACCTGTTGTTTTTACCAAATGCATAAGAGATAATACGCTAGAAGCCTTGCTCACCAAATTTTCATGCATAACATGAGCAGAAAGGTTCTCATCTACATCATGTGCCCTTTTTACTGCACCTACTAAGATACCATTATTATATAGGCCTTCCGCATGCTCTTTTTCAACTAATTCCCTAACAGCAGTTGCCTCCAACTGGTTCTTATCCAAAATCGCCGCTCTTTCAGCGCCAATCAAGCTATGACAAGAAAGTTTTTGTTTAATACCTGCCGCAAAATTTTTTTCCAACTCAACCAAACCAAAAGCATCACAAATCTGCATTAAACCGATAAATTCATCCTGAGGCATAATTTCACCGAAAGTACCTTCTCTTTTGCCTTTAACCGGCTTGTCGTACCATGGAGCCTCTAGTCCTCTCAGTTTTTCCGGTTCATCATTTCCAATATAAATCTGATTCGGCAGATAATTTACTACCTCTTCGTAGGTTCTCAAATGTTTTGGCAACTCTTTTAAATAATCTGAATCCGGATTTACAATAGCTTCTGTCGTCTGTGTAGTCCCGTTACGAAGTACCATATCCGGCGCTGCCGCCAAAATATAACTGGCCCCTTTTAATACTGCATATCCTCCCATAATTTTTTCCTCTCTTTTTCTTTTATTTTTAAACCCACATCTAATTAAAGAAAATTCCTTTTTATTACAGAAAAGCCGCCTCAAAACTACAGACCAGATGGTACTCATATGCTTTGAGACAGCTTTTTGTGAAACATTCATGCTTCAATCAGCGTAATGGACACATTACAGTTGATTTCTAATTGCTGTCATTTCCTCTACGATGTCATCAACATCCAGTACCATTTCCATCATACTGATCTGTTCATCGTAAATTGCTTCATCTATTTCAGCCTTAACTTCAGGTTCACAAATGTGATATACTGCGAGTCCCAACGAGACTCCTGCCAAAGGACCTGCAAAAGTAGGATCACCCAAGGTTACAGTTTCTGCAGCAAGACCTGCTGCTTCACCCTCTGCTGCTCCCAGTAAAACAACTATATTGTCGTTACCGAACTGCTCAGCAAACTCTTTAACTCTCTTCTGATTCTCCAGATCCATCGCACCTGCGGCCGTTCAAACAAAGCATTCCGTAGAAGAGAACACAACTTCAGCACCAGCAGAAATTGCACATTCTGCAATAGCCGGTCCTGGAATTCCATCTCTGTCTCCAATAATGACTGCTTTTTTGCTCTTTAACAATGCCATAATATATTCCTCCTTTCTTTAAAATTTACCCAACGCAAAACTGTCGTACAACAGTTTCACAGGTATTTCTGAATCATTTCCTCAATCGCTTCCGGAGTCGCATTCTCCTTAACCAGTTCATCAACTTTTTCTCCACCCTGGTAAATTGCGATTACAGGTAACCCCATAATTTTCTGACTGATTGCCAGTCTTCTTGCAGATGTTGTATTTAATTTGCAGAACTTAATCTTGTCACCGAATTTCTTTTCTAAGGCCTCAACATGGGGCATCAAAGCTGCACATGGTGCACATCCATCTCCAAAGAAATCTACCAGAATAGTGCCTTCTGCCTGCAAAACTTCACCTTCAAATGTCTTTTTATCACACAGAATCATTTTGTCTCCCTCCTTATTTTCTACTCATGTTCTTCTATATATTTACCAGCTTGAACTGCTGCAATAGCACCATCAGCCGCCGCAGTTACGACCTGTCGCAAACTCTTCTTCCGAATGTCACCAGCCGCATAGACCCCCGCTACATTCGTTCTCATATCAGCATCCGTAACGATATATCCTTTTTCCATTGCAACTTTATCTTCAAAAATTTGAGATGCAGGTTTAAAACCAACGAATACAAATACGCCGAATGTACCATCTTCTTCATCTGCAAAAATTTCTCTTTGTTCGCCCGTCTTAACGTTTTCCACTACCATAGATTCCAGTAGCCCTTCCCCTTTTAATTCTTTTACAACACTATTCCACATAAAGTCGATCTTAGGGTTCGCAAATGCCTTTTCCTGAATAGATTTTGCCGCTCTGAGTTGATCACGTCTATGAATAATTGTAACTTTCCGTGCAAACTTTGTCAGATACATTGCTTCTTCTACAGCAGAGTCCCCTCCACCCACTACAAACACTTCAAAGTCTTCAAAGAATGCTCCATCACAAGTTGCACAATAAGATACCCCCTTACTAGTCAACTCTTTTTCACCCGGACATCCAATCAGTACCGGAGATGCTCCTGTTGCAATAATCACTGTTTTTGCCCGATAAGTCCCATTTTTTCCGGTTACCGTTTTAACACTGCCTTCCAAATCAAGTTCCTCTATGGTATCAATCACACGTTCTGCTCCGAAACGCTTTACCTGCGCACTCATACGATCAATCAAAGTAGGGCCGGATTCTTCTTCCATACTACCCGGATAGTTTTCAATTTCAGCAGTCTGAATAATCTGTCCTCCCTCTTTCGCCTTCTCGATCATCAATGTGGATAACCGAGCTCTTCCGGCATAGAGGGCCGCCGATAATCCGGCAGGTCCTCCACCAATAATAACCACATCATATAACTTGCTCATCTTGCTTCCTCCCTGCAAAATAACTTTTTATTCAAAGACTGTCTGATCCTCTACTTCTGTGCTAAGCGCAGTTAATGCCTTATCCAACATTGCTCTTCTGATGTCTTTTTCTTCCTCCCTCGTCAGCGTTGGATTTCCCAAAGGATGTGGGATTGCGATCGCCGGAACGATACGGTTTGCACCTACCGTTAACGAAATAGGAACTACTGTACAAATGTGTACTACCGGCAGTCCGCATCTTTCGATTTCTTTTACCATTGTTGCACCGCAACGTGTACAAGTTCCTCAAGTGGAGGTGAGTATAACCGCATCCACTCCTGCCGAAACCAATTCTTTACCGATGGCTGCTGCATATTCTTTTGCACTTGCTACGGCTGTACCATTTCCTACTGTAGTATAGAAATATTCGTGCAAAGAGCCTATTTTCCCCTTTTTTTCAAATTCACGAAGAACATCTACCGGAAGGACACGATCAGCATCTTCATTTGCATATACAGGGTCATATCCACCGTGTGCAGTTTCATAAGCGGTTTCTGTCAGGTCCATAACTCCATCAATACTATATTTCCCATATTTAGAAGCACTAGATGACTCGATGTGATCTGGATTACCCTTCGGCACAATGCCACCAGAAGTTACCAAGGCAATCTTTGCATGGGCGATATCTTTCACCGCCGGGTTTGGAGTCACACGATCAAAATCAGGCATCGGGAATTCGGTCTCGAATTCTGCACCATTCAACTTCTTCAGCAACATTTCAACAGCTCTTTCAGAACCTCTCTTGTCTTCAAAGAAGTTAACACGGATTCCATTAGGCAGATATCCTTCCTGCTTAGAAGAACCTATTTTTTCACCCTTTCCCAACTTTAATGCCAGAGGAGCCATCACCTTAACTGCATTACGCATACCTGCTGCACTGTTCTTAGTGGATACGACATACACCTTTGTTT
>CAUWJW010000233.1:0-3784 GCA_963558985.1 uncultured Clostridia bacterium
TCCGACCTGCGTGAGTCGGGAGCCATTGAGCAGATTGAGCAGACTTTAAGTGAGTCTGCTGCAGATGCATATAAGCTGTTTTATCTGGTGGGATACAGTGCAGTCCAGTATTATCTGGATGACTATCCGATTTCCAATCTGTTTGATCACCATGGGAGCAAGATGAAGGTGGACATTCTGGCTACATTCCTGCCCAGTGAGGTTGTGGAAAGTCTTTATACGGCCATGCAGCAGGCAGGACTTGAGGTTGCCAGCATGACATTGGAGCCGATTGCGGCAATTAATGCTGCTATTCCGGAGAACCTTCGTCTTTTGAATCTTTCTTTTGCAGATATCGGTGCAGGTACATCAGATATTGCGGTATGTAAGGATGGAAACATTGTGGGGTATACGATGGCGACGATTGCAGGCGATGAGATTACGGAAGCGTTGATGAAAGAGTATCTGATCGATTTTGAAACTGCAGAACAGATTAAGGCGGATCTGGATTCTAAAAAAGAAATTTATTTTACAGATATTATGGGATTTGAGCAGTCTCTGACAGCAGAGACAATACTGGAGAGCCTTTCTGACCCTATTTCGCACCTGTGCAAAGAGATTGCAGAAAAAATAACGGAGGTCAATGGAGGTGCACCGTCAGCTGTATTTCTGGCAGGCGGCGGAAGCAAGCTGAAGGGAATTCTGGAAGGCGTGACAGAAGCGCTTCAAATGGATGAAAAGAGAGTTGCCATTGCAGGAAGCAATTTTAAAGCCAGTGCTTTTTCAAAGGAATATGATCTGAACAATCCGGAATATGCTACGCCGCTTGGGATTGCGGTTTCAACGGGGCTGAATCTGATTAATGATAGCTATCATGTCATGCTGAACGGGAAGCGGGCAAAGCTGTTCCGAAATGGGCAGTTGAAGATTCTCAATGTCCTTATGATGAACGGATATCAGTACAGAGATCTCTTCGGACGTTCCGGCTCCAGTCTGATTGTTACAGTGGACGGAAAGAGGACGGTACTGTACGGGAAGCCGGCGACCAACTCCAAGCTTATGCTGAACGGGCAGCCTGCTGGTGTTTCGGATCTGGTGAAGGCAGGAGATGTTCTGGAATTTATTCCTGCAGAGGGGGGAGAGCCGGCAAAGGCTTCCCTGGCAGATGTGCTTGGTGCAGATGCCGAAAACTGCAGGGCTACAGTGAATGGGGAAGAAGTTCCGTCTGAGACGATGCTTAAGACAGGAGATGTGATTGAAACGGATCGCGGTGAAACAAGAAATACTGTTTCAAAGGCTGCGGTGCCTGCGGCTGAAAGGGAGCAGAAGTCTGAAAAGCAGGAAGCGGCAGTAAGAAAAGAAGCCAATCGGGAAGCGGTCAAGGCACCTGAAGAGGCGGTTTCTGCCGCTGAAGAACGCAGTGAGCCTGCGGTTTTAGAAAACGCAGCTGTGCAGGAGGTTTCAGAGGCAGAAGCCCCGATGCAGGAAAAGGTGCAGGCTGCGGATTATGAAGAAGCGGAAGACTCTGAACCTCTTTCTCAGGAGGAAGTGCAGGCGCAGCATAGTAGGCCGTTTGTGAAGACATGGCATTTTACGCTGAATGACAAGCCGGTTACATTCCCGGCAAAACCGGATCACTCACCATATCTTCTTCTTGATATGCTGCAGCATTCAGGCTTGGATTTTGATAATCTTACATCTCCGGTGGTGCTTGCAGTCAATGGTATGCCGGGGATTTTCCAGCAGGAGCTGAGACAGAATGACTCGATCATTATTCGGCAGGATGAAGAGTAGACGGAATTCCTTTGTTGACAGTTTATAGAGATTTGTGCTACCATAGAACCGCTAAAAACAGCTATAGATTTTCCTGTTTCTGAGTATAAACAGGAGCATCTGTAGCTTTTTTCATGGCTTAATCCCAAAGGGCGAAAGGCCTTTTGCAAAAATGGAGGAGTATTTATGTCTCAAATTGAAAATCCTATGGGAACCCGGCCGATTATGCGGCTGCTGATGTCTATGTCTGTACCGGCGATGGTCTCTATGCTGATCCAGTCGATGTATAATATTGTAGACAGTCTGTTTGTAGGCAGGCTGAGCCAGGAGGCGCTGACTGCTGTTTCCATTGTTTTTCCGCTGCAGAACCTGGTGCTTGCAGTTGCGGTAGGAACCGGTGTGGGTCTGAATGCAAGTATTGCCAGAAGTATGGGGGAGAAGAATCAGCGGGAAGTAGATGAGGCTGCGTCCCATGGGCTGATGCTCACTTTTTTTCATATTGCAGGATTTGTTTTGCTGGGCCTTCTGGGCTCTCGGTGGTTTGTGGGGCTGTTTACGGATTCGGCTGAAATTCTGAAGATGGGCTGTGACTACAGCTATATTGTAATCTGTCTTTCCGGAGCCAGTCTGGTGCATATTCTGATTGAAAAGATTTTTCAGGCGACCGGGTGTATGCTGCTTCCTATGCTGATGCAGATTGCAGGGGCGGCAGTAAATATGGTGCTGGACCCGATTCTGATTTTTGGTCTGTTTGGATTTCCCGCTCTGGGCGTGCGGGGAGCGGCTGTTGCAACGGTTATTGGGCAGTGCTGTGCATGCAGTCTGGCTGTGGGGATGTATTTTAAGGCGAACAGCGGTGTACATATATCACTGCGGGGGTTTCGCTGGAATGCAGCGATGGTAAAACGGCTGTACGGAGTGGGAATTCCGTCTGGAATGATTATGTCTATGCCATCTTTGCTTGTGGGGCTTTTAAATGGAATTCTGGCCGGCATCTCGCAGGCTGCTGTGGCGGTATTCGGTATTTATTTTAAGCTTCAGACGTTTGTCTATATGCCTACGAATGGACTGATTCAGGGGATGCGTCCGATTATGAGCTACAATTACGGTGCGCGAAATGATAAGCGTATGCGGCAGACGCTGTACTGTTCTGTAGGGGTGACTGCAGGGATTATGGCTGCAGGAACGATATTGTTTTTGTTTGGGGCAGAATGGATTTTGCGTATGTTCGGGGCAGAACGGGAAATGATGGATATGGGAACGGAGGCTTTTCATATTATTTGCATCGGTTTTCTTTTTTCCGGAGTGGGGGTGATTGTTGCCGGTGCGTTTGAAGCTTTGGGAAAAGGGATGCAGTCTCTGGTGATTTCTCTGTTGCGCCAGATGCTGATTATCCCGCCGCTGGCATTTTTGCTGGTTAAATTTACAGGGCTGGGGCTTAAGGGTGTTTGGCTTACGTTTCCTGTAGCTGAGGCGACAGCATCTGTTGTAGCTGTGATTTTATATCTCCGGGTGTGGAGAGAAATTGAAAGTGACTTTGGGAAAGAAGTCGGGAGAAATCTTTAGTGGAATTATTATGAAGCGGGCACCATTTTTGAAGAGTGCCCGCAAATGAAAAGATTGTTTACTGTATGTAATAGAATCGCTTTAAGCGTTCAGCCGGGCTTTGATCATGTTGACATCGGATTCCAAAATGTTAATCCGGACTTTTAAAAGGTCTCTTTCCCGTGTGGTTTCAAGTGTATCGGTGAGTTTTCTGGATAAATCTGCATGACCCTCTGCAATGATTTTGATGTTGTGATTCACATCATTTTCCAGTGTGGATTCGATGCGTGTAACTTTATCATTGAGTGCGTGGGTTTCGGTTTGCAGAGTCTGTACATTTTTCTGTAATGCGGATACGTCGGTCTGCAAGATGAGTACGTTTTTCTGCAGGATGTGTACATTTTCCTGTAAAGAAACCATGTCAGACTGTAAGGTTTCAAATTTTTCCTGCATGGCGTCCATGTTAGTCTGCAGGGTTTCAAATTTT
>CAUWJW010000234.1:0-3699 GCA_963558985.1 uncultured Clostridia bacterium
GGAGCCGCAGAAAGCCTTTTGCTTTCCTGCAGGCTCCGTATTTTTATTAGCAGTGACCCGTTTCTGTTTGTTTCCCTTCTTGCTCTGACTCTTTCTCTTCCTCTAAAAGATTTAAAATCTGCTCACAGGCCATTTTCTGTGCATAACTGGAAATGGCCAGCTTTAAAGCCAGATCCGCAAGGGATGATGTTTTCTCTCCCTCTTCCAGTTCCTCAAAAACTCGAGAAAATTCTTCATCAAGCAGTTTTGCATAACGCTCATAAAAAGCATGCACCTGCTCTTCCCTTCTCTCTTCCTCCACCTGGGAATCCAGTATTTTGCCTGCATCAGTTACAGATACGACCTGTTTCAGCAGACAGACAGCTGTCAGGTAAGCAATATGTTCTCTTGTATATTTTTTCCCTTTGGCCCGCGGAAGCAGACCTTTTTTTATATAATTATTAACCATAGCTGCTGTCAGATTTTCATTCAGCTCCAGACCCGGATGCTGCCGTGGCATATAACTTAAAACCTGATCCATGTACAAATCCAAATCCGGAAGTTCCTCCCATTTTCCGGGACGTTTTTCCTTCAATATTTTTTTTAAAAACTCCATATTTTTACCTCATATATGTATATCAATCTATTCTCCTGCTATTATATAAGATAATAGCATCTTTGTAAATACAGTTGACGTCACTATCACTTTGTAATATAATATTAAATATCATATTACATTATATTATATAAAAGTTAGGAGTTTTTCATATGAAATTATGTGTTTTAGGAGACTCCGTTGCCAAAGGAGTCATATACGATGAAGCCCGCAATAAATATACCTTTTTAAAGGACAGTTTTATTAATCTCTTTTCCAAAGAAAGACACATCCCTGTAACAAACCTAGCTAAGTTCGGCTGTACTACCAGCAAAGGGAAACGAATCCTGAATCAGAACCGAAAATTGATTGAAAGCTGTGACTATACCATTTTGGAATTTGGAGGAAATGACTGCAATTTCAACTGGGAGGCAATTTCCCTGGAACCCGGTAAGGATCACCTTCCTGCAGTCCCGTCTTCTGCCTTTAAAGAAAATTATTCACAAATGCTGACCCAAATCAGAGAAATCGGCAGCCGCCCCCTGCTCCTTTCTCTTCCTCCTTTGGACCAGCAGCGCTTTTTCAAATGGATCAGCAAAGGCCTGAACGGGAAGAACATTTTAACATGGCTTGGAGATATCGACTCCATTTATCGGTGGCAGGAAGCTTACAACCTGCTAGTTTTTCAGCTGGCCGGCGAGCACAACGTTCCTCTGGTGGACATCCGCAAGATCTTCCTTGAAAACCGGCATTACGGAGAACTTCTATGTATAGATGGCATGCATCCGAGCAGAAAAGGTCATGCACTTATCTATTCTGCACTAGCTGATCTAATGATCTGAAACAATAGCCCATCTCCTTCCACTTTTCCAAAAGTTCATCCAGAACCTGTGCATTCGTCTGTGAAGTGCTGTGAAGCAAAATAACTGCACCCGGATGGGCTCTTGGAATCATCTTTTTAAAGGCTTCCTCTTTAGACGGCTGCCGGCTTTCATACCAGTCCACATATGCAAGGCTCCAGAAAATAGTATGATACCCCAGTTCCTTTGCCATCTTAAGATTTCTTTCACTATATTTTCCCTGTGGCGGCCGGTAAAACTTTTTCATTTTTTTACCGGTTGTTTTATTGTACAACTCCTCCATATCTTTCAGTTCTCTGGAAAAAGATTCTTTTGTAGAAATCTGGGACATATCCGGATGATGGAATGTATGATTCCCCACAATATGCCCTTCTTTTACCATTCGTTTCACTAGCTTTGGATTTGTTTCCAAATAATTGCCCACGAGAAAGAAGGCTGCCGGTACTTTGTGTTTTTTCAGGGTATCCAAAATCTTTTCTGTGTATCCGTTCTCATAGCCCGCATCGAACGTAAGATACAACACTTTTTCCTTTGTATCTTGTGCATAGTAAGCATTGTACTTTTTTAAATACTCTGCTGTAGCATTGGCAACAGGCGGCTTTCCTGCCTGTTGAAAACTGAGCCCCCAGTTTCCGTCTGCTGATGTAGACACTGTTTCATGAGAAAAAATACCCGAAAAAATCCCTATCCCGACAACAGCTCCGGCCAGGATAACAAGCAGAGCTGCCGCCTTGCAGATTTTCTTTTTTCCTATCATTATAATCATAAAAAAATCACCACCCAGTCCAGTATACGAGATGGTGATAAAAACTATGCGCAATATACACAAAAGGGTACATGCCCTTTTTAACGAATCTCCTGCAGTTCTCCTGTAATAGAATCCATGATAAATCCGCCAATTTCAATATCATCGGGAATTAAGGGATGCTCTTTCAGCAGATTTACGGTTTCTCTTACAGATGATTCCACATCATCAAATCCGCTGAGCCACTTTTCAAAGTCAATTCCACAATATCCGATCATATCCAAAGACTCCTGAGAAACACCTCTGGCTTTCATATGGTCAATCATTTCTTTACTGTCCATATGCTGCACACCGCAGTCAGTGTGACCGATTACAAGAACTTTTTCCACACCCAGCTCAAAAATAGAGATCAAGAGGCTTCTGACCACACTTCCAAATGGATTCGAAATAACCCCTCCTGCATTCTTGATCATCTTCACATCTCCGTTTTTAAGCCCGAGGGCTGCCGGAAGCAGTTCTGTCAGCCGGGCATCCATACAGGAAAGAATTGCCAGCTTCTTGTCCGGATATTTGCTAGTCCGATAGGTTTCATACTTTTTCTCAGTAACAAAGGTTTTATTGTATTTTTTTATTTCTTCAATCATCTTTATCCCCCTCTCCATAAATCCGTACCTGTTCTGTCATATGCCCGATATTGCCCTCTCCGGCAAACCGGTCCAAATCAAAGAAATCTTCTGTACTGTCCAGCCACAGCAGAGGATGGATTTCTTCTCTTAATTCTTTTTCTTTATTCAGGATCCCGGTATAGACTTCCACCCTGCAGTTCTGATTAAAATAGGTAAAATCCATCATATGTTTCAAACAAATATCTTCTTCAGTAATCCCGGTTTCTTCTCTCAGTTCCCTGTAAGCCGCCTCTGCCCCGGACTCTCCGGTTTCAATTTTACCGCCTACCAGGTTGTATTTTCCTTTATAAGGGTCTTTCATTCTTTTACAAAACAGCAGCTTTTTCCTGCTGCTGTCTTTATATACCATGATACAATTATAACCCTGCATCTTATACGCTCTCCCAAAACTTATTCTCTGTATCTGACAATATCCTGAATACCTGTTTTTCGAACTTCTATTCCCTCAATACTGCGGATATATTTTTTAAACTGAGAAAAACCGTAATCATGCACATTAAAATTATCATATTTCTGATGAAGTTCCTGCCCCAATGTGCTAAGGTCAATTCCATCTCTTCCTTCAGCCCTTACGGTTTCAATAATAAACTCTTCCACATTGCCGCTTTCTGCTAATTTAACTGAAACGTAATTTCCTCTTTTTAAAAGGCGGATTTTAGAAAATTCCTCCAGAAGCTTTGATAACAGACTGTACCCGTAACTCCGGACGTCAAAATCCGGATACAGCTTCAGCAGCCTGTTGCCTAGCTCTGCCAGCCCGGTTTCTCTTCCATTATTGGTGTTTTCTGTAATAATCTTTACGATTGCCTCCTCAATTGTAGCTTTATCAATATC
>CAUWJW010000235.1:0-3698 GCA_963558985.1 uncultured Clostridia bacterium
CTTAGGAGATATTATTAAAGAAATAAAAAAAATGGGTACAGCCGTAACCGTAAGCTGCGGGGAGCTTACTTATGAAGAACTGGAATATCTGCGAAACTGCGGTGCGGACCGCTACCTGCTCAAACATGAAACAGCAGACCCGAAGATTTACGCAAAGCTTCATCCCTGCGGAACACTCCAAGAGCGGATTCGCTGTCTGCGAGACATTCACAAACTGGGCTATGAAACAGGAAGCGGATTTATGATCGGCCTGCCCGGACAGACGCTGGAGACCATTGCAGAAGACCTGCTTCTTCTAAAAGAGCTGGACTGCCGCATGGCAGGAATCGGGCCGTTTATCCCCCACCCCCAGACTCCTCTGGCAGGGGAAAAAGAAGGAGACCCGGAACTGACCAAACGAGCAGTGGCCCTGGCAAGAATTCTGCTGCCTCACGCAAACCTTCCTGTGACTACCTCCCTGGGAGTAGTAAACAGTAAGGAAAAAGAAAACACATTTCGGTGCGGTGCAAATGTTATTATGAAAAAAGTTACGCCTGACCCTTATAAACAGGCATATGAAATTTATCCGGCCAAGCTGGAAAAAACCAATATAAGAGAAGACAGAAAAACGTTAGAGGAACAGATTAGGGCGCTGGACAGAACGCCGCTCTAGTAAAAAGAAAGGAAGTATCATGTACAACAGTAAATCAAGAATCGCCACAGAATTTATTGATGACGCAGAAATTAAAAGAACCCTCGCCTATGCAGAGGAAAATAAGGACAATCTGGAATTGATCCGCAGCATCATAAAGAGAGCAGAGGACTGCAAAGGGCTGGATTACAAGGAAGCAGCCCTCCTTCTGGAGTGTGAAGATCCTCAGATTCACCAGGAACTGTTTTCTCTTGCAGAGCAGATCAAAGAGAAATTTTACGGAAACCGTATCGTTATGTTTGCACCGCTGTATCTTTCAAACTACTGTGTAAACGGATGCCGCTACTGCCCGTATCATGGACAGAACAAGCATATCAGCCGGAAAAAACTGACCCAGGAAGACATTGTAAAAGAGGTAACCGCACTGCAGGATATGGGACATAAGCGACTTGCTCTGGAAGCAGGGGAAGACCCGAAGATGAATCCGATTGAGTACATCCTGGAATGTATCGATACCATCTACAACATCAAGCACAAAAACGGCGCAATCCGCAGAGTAAATGTAAATATTGCAGCAACAACCGTGGAAAACTACAAGAAACTCAAGGACGCCGGAATCGGAACTTATATCCTGTTTCAGGAGACGTACAATAAGGAATCTTATGAATACCTGCACCCGAGCGGTCCAAAGAGCGACTATGCATACCATACTGAGGCTATGGACAGAGCCATGGAAGCAGGAATCGATGATGTAGGCTGCGGCGTACTCTTCGGACTTAATATGTACAAATACGATTTCGTAGGACTGCTGATGCACGCAAAGCATCTGGAAGACACCTTCGGATGCGGGCCACATACAATCAGTGTTCCTCGTGTTCGTACTGCAGAGGATATTGATCCGGATGAATTTGACAACGGTGTGCCTGATGACGTATTCAAAAGAATCATCGCAGTGCTTAGAATCGCAGTGCCTTACACAGGGATTATTATGTCCACAAGAGAAAGCAAAGAAATGCGTGCAGCAGCACTTCACCTGGGTGTTTCCCAGCTCAGCGGAGGAAGCCGTACCAGCGTAGGCGGCTACGCAGAGGAAGAACCCGAGGAGGATAACTCCGCACAGTTTGAAGTGAGCGATACCAGAACACTCAATCAGGTAGTAGACTGGCTGATTGATGAGGGACATGTGCCAAGTTTCTGTACAGCATGCTACAGAGAAGGCAGGACCGGAGACCGCTTCATGAGCCTTGTAAAGAACGGACAGATTGCAAATATCTGTCAGCCGAATGCACTGATGACACTGAAAGAGTACCTGGAAGACTACGCTTCCCCGGAAACAAGGAAAAAGGGAGAAGCTATCATCCAGAAAAGACTGGAAATGATTCCGAATGAAAAAGTAAAAGAAGTGGTGAGAGAGCATCTTCAGGATATTCACCAGGGCCGTCGTGATTTCCGCTTATAAAAAAGGAGTAGACCGATGAGTTTGAACGATACACCAAGAGCAGACCGCCTTCATATTGCCCTTTTCGGAAAAAGAAACAGTGGGAAATCCTCACTGATTAATGCCCTGACCGGACAGAATATTTCTCTGGTTTCGGAGCAGGCCGGAACGACAACGGATCCGGTATTCAAAGCTATGGAGCTTCATCCGGTGGGGCCTGTTGTGTTCATTGATACAGCGGGATTTGATGATGAAGGACAGCTGGGAGCACTGCGGGTAGAGAAGACAAAAGAGGTCATAGACCGTACAGATATTGCTCTGCTGATTTTTGACAAAGGAGATTGGGAGCAGGAAAAAGAATGGAAGAAGCTTTTAGATGAAAAGGGAATTCCTGTAGTACCGGTGATTGGAAAAACAGATGAAATCTCAGATATCTCCGCCCTGGCCGGGAGCCTGGAAGCAGAGCTGGGAGAAGTGCCCATTTCTGTCAGCGCACAGGATGGCCGGGGACTGGAAGAACTGAGACATGCCATCGAAAAAGCAGTGCCTGAGGATTTTCAGAGAAGAAAGATTCTGGGAGACCTGGTGTCGCCGGGAGACCTGGTTCTTCTGGTTATGCCGCAGGATATCCAGGCGCCGAAAGGACGCCTGATCCTCCCTCAGGTTCAGACGATTCGAGAACTATTAGACAGCCGCTGCACAACGGTGTGCACAACAGCAGAACGCTTTTCCCAGGCACTGGCACACCTGAAGGAAGCGCCATCTCTAATTATCACCGACTCACAGTGTTTTAAGCAGATTTACGAACAGAAACCGCAAGAGAGCAGGCTCACATCCTTTTCCGTACTCTTTGCAGCCTATAAAGGTGATATCCACACCTTTGCAGCTGGAGCACAGGCAATTGACAGCCTTACGGAAAACTCCCGCGTCCTCATTGCAGAGGCATGTACGCATGCACCGCTGGAAGAGGATATCGGGCGTGTCAAAATACCTGCAATGCTGCGGAAGAAAAAAGGGGAGGGTCTGCAGATTGATTTTGCTGCAGGCAGCGATTTTCCGGAGCATCTGGAAGACTATGACCTGGTGATTCACTGCGGAGCATGCATGTTTAACAGACGTCATGTGATGAGCCGTGTTGAAAAGGCCCAAAAGGATGCAGTTCCGATTACTAATTACGGAATTGCCATGGCGAAGCTGAGCGGGATTCTGGACAAGATTAAACTGCCGGAATAATTTAGAAGAAGATGAAAGGTGAGAGGATTAGAGTATGAAGTCAAAAATAGGAAAACCCCGAAGGCTGGTGGTTTTGGGTTTTGCCGGCACGATTCTTCTGGGAACCGTGCTTCTGGCACTGCCCGTATCCTCAGCCGGCGGCACGGGCATGCCTTTGATTGACAGTTATTTTACAGCGACCAGTGCTGTTTGTGTGACAGGCCTTTCCTGCGTTGATGTGGGAAAGGAATTGTCTGTTTTTGGGCAAATTGTTTTAGCCGCCCTGATTCAGATTGGCGGGCTGAGTATTACATCGATTGGCGTTATGGCCATTCTGGGAGCACGAGGAAAGCTGAGAATGGGAAAACAGCTTGTTTTTCGCGAGGCTCTGAATCTTTCCTCGGGAAAAGAGCTGGC
>CAUWJW010000236.1:0-3670 GCA_963558985.1 uncultured Clostridia bacterium
AGACAGGCTGCCGGTCTGTCTGACGGATCTCCGGAGTTTCTGAATTTTTCCATATACACATTGTATTCGAGATCAATTCCTGTCATATCCAGCGTTTCAAGTGGCCCCATAGAGTGCCCCAATGCGCCTTTAACTGCGGCATCAATATCTTCTATTGATGCAACTCCCTGATCCACCAGATAACATGCTTCTTTTGTCAAGGCGCTGAAAATCCGGTTTACTGCAAATCCATAGATTTCTTTTTCAATTTTTATGGGCGTCTTACCAATGCTTTCAACAAAATGATATGCCGTATCAAAAGTTTCCTGTGATACATGAGGTCCTTTTACTACCTCCACTATTTTCATAACAAGTGCAGGGTTAAAAAAATGTACGTTAAGAACCTTAGATGGATCTTTTACTGCGTCTGCAAATCTGGAACTTACAATATAAGAACTGTTGCTGGCATAAATGGTATGGTCCGGTGTAAATTTATCTATTGAAGATAATGCAGATTTTTTAATATCCACAATGTCAGATACTGCTTCAATAACTATATCTGTATGCTCCCCCGTTTCTTGCAGATCAGAAGAAAACTTAAGCCTTTTTTTAATTTCTTTGGTTTCCTCTACGGTCATTTTTTGTTTTGTTACTCTCTTTTCAAACCAGCCTTCTGAAAAATCTGCAGCTTTTGCGACCATTTCCTTATTAATATCGTAACAAACCACCTGATAGCCATGTATCGCTATCTGCATGGCAATTTGAGTACCCATAAGCCCTGTCCCAATAACTGCTGCTTTCTTAATGTCCATATTTTTTCCTTTCTACTATTTTTCCATTTCCATTGCATAAACTGCCGCTCCAATGGCACCTGCAGCCTGCGGATCCTCCAGTCGTTTTATTTTTTCTCCCAGTTGCTGTGACAGTACATCAATCAAATTTTTGTTCAAAGCTGCTCCCCCGCTCATAACAATATCGGGTTTTACTCCGATACGATTCGCTAATCCTATAATGCGGTTTGCGATTGATTTATGTGCTCCCAGTGCAACATCTTCTCTCTTTTTGCCTTCTGAAAGCTGTGATATCATTTCTGATTCTGCAAAAACCGTGCACACACTGCTTATAGAAACACCCTCCTCGCCTTTTTGAGCAAGCTCTGATAAGTCGGAAAGCTCACATCCAAGCACTCTTGCCATAACTTCTAAAAAGCGTCCTGTTCCTGCAGCACATTTTTCATTCATAGCAAAGTTCTCTACTTTTCCGCTTTCACTGAGACGAATTACTTTTGCATCTTGTCCGCCGATATCAATGATGGTAGAAACACCCGGCATCATATAATTGATTCCTTTTGCATGGCAGCTAATTTCGGTAATTTGTTTATCTGCACCTTCAAACAACATTCTTCCATACCCGGTAACAACGCATTTTTTGATATCGTTTCTCTTTAGTCCTGCCTGATCTAAAGCTTTATTTACTGCTAATTTAGGCCCATCAGTTCCTGTCCCAATATTAATGATTGCCCTGCCTTTTATCTCTCCTTGTTGATCCATCACAACAGCCTTTGATGTTGTCGAACCTATATCAACACCCAAATACATTTCTCCAGCCCTCCTTCAATCAAGCATTTCTGCAAAACTCTGTATTCGTGTTCTCAGTTGTCCGACACTTTCCATCTGCTGTTCAAACTCTATGTACAACATTGGGATCTGTGCAGCTTCGAGTTCCTTTTTTACAATCGGATAATCAAATTCATCGGGATCACAAAACTTCATTTGACAAAAGATAACCGCATCTGCTCCACAATCTTTTACTGTTTGAATTAGTTTCTGCCCACGGGATTTTTCACAATCATAAAGGAATGTGCAGCCATCCTGCATTGCAAGTCGTTTTGCAATTCTTTCAGACCATGTACCCTCCTTAGGCGCTTGTGTTCTAAATTGACGGGATTCCTGCGCCAAATCATCGGAAACAACATACATATCATTTTCCGTAAACAAGTCCAGCATTACAGTAGGTTCTGCCATCAGACCGGTTAAAATTATTTTCTTTTTTCTGGTTTTATCTTCTTTTTTTTCTTTTTCCAATCCTTTTAAAATTTCTTTTATTTCCTGCATATAATCTTTTTTATCCATAAAATAGGCGGCTTTTATTACCTGATGTCTTGTCGCTGCATCAAATGTCTCCGGAAAGTCTGAAATTCTGCTTGTAAATTCTCTCATTGTCTTCCTGTATTCTTCATAGACTTCTAAAGCCTCTTCTATTGCTTCATCGGTAATTTCAACCTTAAGTATTTTTTCCAGTTCTCCCTTTACACGATTTAACTCTTCTTTGAAAAACTTTTTCCCGGAATCTGTTTTCCTATTTTGTGGATAAACAACAGGAATAATATTTAAGTGGGGTACTGCTGCTTTCCAGTTTTCAATCATACATTTTAAAGTATCACAATATGCTGTCATAATTACCGCAGACAGCATGTTATAATCCCCGGCTAAACTCTGCTCTGTATTTGCCCGCATAATGGAGCAGCAGAAAGACTGTAGATAACTGTCCGCTTTGCTCCCTGTTTTAGAACCGCCCCACATTCCGATAGGCAGAGCCCCTGCTGCGTATACCAGCTCTTCTGGTACGTAAATTGGGAAACAGCCTACAAGTTGTTTCCCTGACTGCTTTTTTGTTTCTATTATAGAGCTCTTTGGATTTTCTCCAATCTGTTTGAGTTTTTCAATTTTTTTCTGAATTTCAGGTTTCATCTCTATCTGTTCTCCTTTTTTCTGCTTTCCATCATTTCCAGCAAAGCCTGTATTCTTGTCTCATATTGTGCCAAAGAAAAGGCTCTTGGATCAGTCTGATCACCATCGAAAATCACGGAAGGAATTCCTGTTTCTTTTTCTACACGCCTTTGAACTTCAAATTGTCTGAAATCCATTAATTTACAACTTCTGTTAGAATGATAAATAATCCCATCTAACTTATAATTTTTTACTAAATTTACAATATTATCTACTCCAAAATCCAAGTTGCGATTTACATAATTAGAACTGTATGCCCTAGCCATGCCATCTAAATCATTTTTATCGTAAACGATATACCAAGAATCCGGATAGGTAGAAGTAACCATGTTAATTCCATGCTTTTTCAGCACTTTATATGTATCTCCCAGATACGGCCAGCAGGCAATCCCATCCCACATAACACGGTATTTCTCTTCTCCATTTTTCCATGGACCGACTCCTGCTGCTGCTTTCTCTGCCAGCTCGTCATGCCAGAGTTTGAACAAATCCCGACCTTCTTTTGTTCCCCTCGCACAGACAATCGTTGCCATATAGTTAAAAAGATCAAACCCATTTAGTGGCGATGGCACTGCCATAGCCTGGCTGGCTGCTTTCTTCCACCAAACAGATGTTTCTGTGGAAATTTCCATAACCTCTTGAAATTTATCATAATCAAACTTTCTTCCGGTTATTTCCTCCAATTGTTCAATGGCTTCCAATAGCTGTTCTTTTATATACTTGGTATTCTGCTGATTGACATCGTATTCATGATTAAAGGGCAGATCAAATAGGATCATTGGAATATCCAGTTCTTTAGCAATATTTTCATACCATTTAATAACGGTATTACATATATTGTTACAACAGAAGATCAGATCCGGTTTTGGAATATTGCCTGCTTCACTCTGCAGGATCTCCAT
>CAUWJW010000237.1:0-3599 GCA_963558985.1 uncultured Clostridia bacterium
AGCCGCAGAACCCGAGCGCCAGAATCACCCAAAACAGCAGCCATTTTACAGATTTCAAATGTTTTCTCACACTGCACCTCCTCCAACCATATCTATGCCAAAACCCTTCTGTTAATACCCCTCATCACCTGAATCCTTCTCTGTCGGGAAAATCCTAAAAAACGGCTTTTTTCTGCATAATAAAAAGGAAGCTTCCGCTCCCTTTTTATTAACAGTGTTTATACAATTCAATTATTTATCTTCCGCATGGTAGGCATCGATTATTTTCTGTGCAATCTGAGCAGGCACTTCTTCGTACCGTTCAAATTTCATGCTGAATACGCCTCTTGCCTGTGTCATTGCCCGCAATGTAATGGCATAGTCAAAGAGTTCTGCCTGCGGCGCTTCTGCCATCAGCTTCTGAGTGCCGTCAGCCTGCGGTTCCATTCCCAGGATCTTTCCTCTTCTCTTGTTCATGTCTCCCATAACATCTCCCATATATTCATCCGGAACAAAAATATCCAGATGCATAACAGGTTCCAGAAGTACCGGATTTGCTTCCTGTATTCCCTTCTTAAACGCAAGAGATGCCGCAATCTTAAATGCCATTTCATTGGAGTCTACATCATGATAAGAGCCATCATACAGATCTGCTTTGATATTTACTACCTTGCAGCCTGCAAGAGGTCCTTTTTCCATGGATTCAATCAGCCCCTTCTCTACGGCCGGAACATAATTCTTTGGTATTGATCCGCCGAAAAGAGATTCTGTAAACTCAAACTCTTCCTGTGACGGAGCAAACTTAATATGTACATCACCGTACTGACCTGCTCCTCCGGACTGTTTCTTATGTTTTCCCTGCACATCGGAAGTGCCTTTGATGGTTTCTCTGTATGCAATCTTCTGCGGAACCGTTTTGATTTCCACTCCGAATCTGTCCTTCAGCTTGGCCATAATAATGTTCAGCTGCATTTCACCCTGACCGCCGAGCAGTGTCTGATGCGTTTCATTGTTTCTCTCTACAACAAAGGACGGGTCTTCTTCTCTCAGTCTTGTCAGTCCGGAAAAGATCTTGTCCTCATCTTTCTTATCCTTCGCTTCGATGGCTACATAAAGTGACGGTGTCGGGAAGTCCAGCGGCAGATAACGGATGATATCATGTTTATCACAGAGGGTATCGCCTGAAACGGTATGCTGCAGTTTTGCTACCGCTACAATGTCTCCTGCTTCCGCATAGTTTAATTCCTGCTGCTCCTTGCCCCTGAGGAAGAACAGCTTGCCCAGTTTCTCTGTTTTTCCTGCACGTTCATTAAGGATTTCCATCCCGGAGGTGAGTTTTCCAGTAACCACCTTCATTACAGATATCTTTCCTACAAACGGGTCGACAATCGTCTTAAATACAAAGGCAGAAGGGGAGCTGTCCACTACACACATGCGTTCCACATGCTCATTCTTATCATTAAATCCCTGGTACGGCCCGTGCTGCAGCGGTGTAGGAACATAGGTCACCAGAAGATCCAGCAGCCCTTCAATTCCGTGGCCGAGAGAAAAAGCAGAAGAGCATACCGGTACGATACCGCCTTCAGAAATTCCTTTTACAAGACCCTTCTTAATCTCTTCATCGCTGAAATCATCGCCGTTAAAATATTTCTCCATAAGCTCATCGTCAGTCATAGCAATGGCTTCTTTCAGTTCTTCATCAATCTCTGCAGACAGAGGCCAGCTGAATGGAATCAGCGTATCTCCGAATTTTGCCTTCAATTCATCAAAAGTTTTGTAAAAATCGAATTCGTCCTTGTCTCTCTTGTTGATTACAATAAATCTAGGCATCTTGTAACGCTCACAAGCCTTCCAAGCATGCTCGGTCCCCACCTGAATGCCTGCACCGGCATCTACTAAAATCACTGCTGCCTCAGAAGCTCTCAGTGCTGCATTTACTTCACCGATAAAGTCAAAATATCCCGGCGTGTCAATAAAGTTAATCTTACTGTTTTTCCACTCTACCGGAACAATGGATGTATTGATGGAAAATCCCTTTTCCACTTCCATCTTATCATAGTCGGAAACTGTATTTCCATCTTCGACTTTTCCAAGTCTATCAATTACGCCTGTTGTCAGAAGGGCCGATTCCAGGAATGTAGTCTTCCCGCATCCGCCGTGTCCGACAAGTGCAACATTTCTGATCGTTTCGCTTGTATAGCCTTTCATACTAGGACCTCCTAAATTTTTTTCGGTAATACGTTTATTATAGCATTGTTCAGGAGTCATAGCAATAAATCAACGCTATATTTTCTGAATTTTATGCAAACCGCACTTTCTTACTTCCGGCTGATTTCATCTACCAGCACCTCCATTTCACCCGCATCTGTATCTACCTGCATCCGTTGTGCATGCGGCAGCTTTGCCGCGTCTTCCGATGAGATGCTCGGCGTTGTAATATCGCAGGAAATCCCTTTTTCAGAAAGAAGAATGGATGCATTGCCGCATGCGATATTCGTAATCTCTGATAATGCCGACTCTACCACCTCATCCACTTCTGCAAGTTCCATAGATGTCATCGCCAGAATTAAGTTCAGTGCAAGTTTTTTAGAAAAACAGAATCGGATCTGCTTTTCCTCTTCTCCGGTCAAACCTATAGAAATAACCACATTCTCGCCTGATTCTGTCTCAGACAGCTGCCCTTCTACAGGCGTTATCGTTTCTTTTTTGACGCCTGCCATAGTCTCCATTACTTCAAATGCACTGTCAGCAAAAATGGACGCATAAGAATCCTCTTTCTCTGCATTTTTATGCACCTCCCTGCTATGCCCCGCATACCGCTGATCTTCATCTGCTACATGAAAAATCAGCCATGCCGTCAGTGTGCCTGCCAGATCCTTAAGGGTGGAAACAGAATAATTTTCAGCCTCCAGTTTCTTCTCATAGTCCAGTACTGTTTTTACAAATTTCCGGTGCTCCTTCTTGTGCTCCTCCAGACCGCTGTAATGAATTGATGCCTGATACTCCTCTTCAGCCCGAAAGTGCTTTACCGTATAATCCTTTAAAAATGCAATCGTATCACGAAAAGTGTCTGTTTTTCCGCCTGTACCTGTTTCTAATGCATTCAACAGTTCATCGGTCATCCTAAAAAGTTCCATATGCTGTTTGTCAATATGCTCCACACCCAGACGATAGCTTTCTTTCCACATATTTTTGCTCCTTTTTATATTATTTCTACACTCTTCATTATACTCCTAAACTTTAATTTTTGCCAAAATTTTTCAAGATATCCCTATTTACCACCTCAAATTACCATTAATTCCTTGAACTTAACCGTGATATTGAGTATAATTAATGTAATTTTTAAAAGTTATATCCTGTAATATTTATACATTCATAAAAGTAATATGTATGTACGCTAGGGGGGAAAATTTTATAGGAGCTAACAAAGGATCCCAAAAAGTACGTTTTAAATTCAGACTGAAAGAAAAGTCCGGTATCAAGCACCGGATCGTTACCATTACTACAATTGTTCTAATTGCAATGGCTGTTATCATATCTACTGTTATGGCCGGTTCACTTAAAAGTCTCACCACCACCAAGCAGATGGAAACGCTAAAAACAATAACAAAACTACCCAC
>CAUWJW010000238.1:0-3566 GCA_963558985.1 uncultured Clostridia bacterium
CCGGTCGATGGCACTTTCCCGCAGCCCCAGTTTGCTCAGGATGCCGTATCGGAACTTATATTTGGCAGAGTCGCTCATCTGTTGTACCGACAGAATCGTCATCGCCACGCACAGGAAGATCATGCCCACATAAAACAGAGGGTATGAAGTGGCGGTCAGAATAAACCGCATCTCTCCTGCCATATTTTCTTTCACCAGCACAGTGGAGGCCATGGTAACCACCTGATTAGTCCCATACCCCCAGGTGATGCGCGTCTTCATTTCCCCGGTCTGCGAGTCCTCATAATCCTGCGTATCTGCAAGACGCATCTGCAGATCCTCCGGCACCTTTCCCTTCAGATCCGCTGCAAGCAGAGAGTAGAAGGCTTCCATCTCCCGCACCGCATCATCAGGCACAACCAAGATATAATCCGCCCCGTTTTCTCCGCTCTGGGCAAAAGGCACAGTCGCGATTCCCCTGCAGGAAAGCTTCCGCCCGCCAACCTCAATTTCATTTTCTTTTGGAAAATCCTGCAAAAATGGGCTGATCCGCTCTTTTGTCTGAATCAGATACTCACCGTCCTCTAAGACCGCCGGCTTTTCTCCCAGCATGGCAAGGAGCGCATTATAATCACTCAGCTTCAGATACGTATCCCAGTCAAAATACGGCCGGCTTCCATCCCAGGTCTTCTCCTCTGCCGCTTTCCCTTCCAGATAAGGAAGTGTCTCATAAAGATAATCTCTGACTGCTGTGCTGTTGTTCTCATAGACCTGATAAACCAGCGTTTCCTCCACCTGCGTGCTCTCCTGCATAATTCCAATCTGTTCTTTAAACGCATCCTGCTTCTCATCACTGAACATAATCACATCAAAGGGCAGCTCTGATTCCAGCATTTTGTTCTGGTAATCGCTCAGCATCATGGCAGCAGAGCCTCCCACCAGTGCTGCAGTAAACAGAACGGTCAGCGTCCCCATGGTAAAGCGCATGGTCTTTATTTTAGAAGCCATCTGCCGCAGCAAAAACAAGTTTGCTCCCTGATAGATTCCCCTGCCTTTCCGCTGCAGATACCCATTTACAGCCCCGCAGATTCCGATATAAAACAGATAAATAGAAAAAATCAGCCCGAAAATCATCGGATACAGATTTTCCACAGTAAATGAACCTGTAAGGAGAAACCCCATGAAAATTCCCATATAAAGCACTGCTGCAAAGAAGCAGACTGCAGACCGGCTGCCCTGTTTCTGATACAGCTTCTCATTCTGCCGATCCAGATACAAAAGCTCATGAATCTACATTTTCTTACAGCGCATTTTATTCTTCATCAAAGCGAAACAGTAGATTGCCCCAAAGAGAGCCACCGTCATGAGAATGCCGTATTTGCTCAGCTCCACTGTAAGGTGGTATTCCTGCCTGCAGATATGGTAAAACACCGCAGTCAGCACCTGCTGGAAAAAAAGTCCCGGCAGGATTCCCATACAAAAGGCAGCAGCGCCCAGCAGGAAATGCTCCCGCAGAAACAATCTGCTGATCTCCTTTCGTTTCAGTCCCAGCAGCATGTAAGTGCCAAATTCCCGCCCTCTTTTTTCCAGCATAAACCGGATCATATAGTGCACCAGCCAGGTAATGATAAACACGATAAAAAAAGTGGCAAGCCCCAGCATGGCTGCCATTACCGCTCCGCCCTGCGCATACAGGCGTTTCAGTTCTCCTGAAAAGATCATGGAATCAAAGGCCAGCATAAGGGCAGCGATTGCCGCCAGCGTTACCAGGTAGATTCCGTACTCTTTCATCGAGCGTTTTGCGTTGCGGGCTGCCAGTTTATTCAGCATGGGGAAGCTCACCTCCTGTAAGAGACAAAACCTCCAGAATCTGCTGGAAAAAGGCATTTCTTGTTTTCTCCCCTTTACGCAGCTCATGAAAGATCTTTCCGTCCTTTAAAAACAGGATCCTCCTGCAGTAGCTGGCAGAAAAAGCATCATGGGTCACCATAAGAATCGTGGCACCCAGCTCTCTGTTCATCTGTTCAAAAGTTTCCAGCAGCACTCGGGCAGCCCCGGAGTCAAGCGCACCTGTCGGTTCATCGGCAAAGACCAGGTCCGGTCTTGTGATCAGGGCTCTTGCGCAGGCGCACCGCTGTTTCTGTCCCCCTGAGACCTGGTAGGGAAACTTCCGGCGGATTTCCCAGATTCCCAGCGTTTTCATCAATTTTTCCGTCTCCTTTTGAATCTGCTGCGGTGCCTTCCTTCCAATGGTTTGTGCCAGAATAATATTCTCTTCCAGCGTCAAAGTGTCCAGCAGATTAAAATCCTGAAAAATAAATCCAAGATGTTCCTTCCTGAAATCTGCCAGTCCGTCATCATCCAGCTGGGTAATATCAATATCTCCATAACAGATATGACCGGATGTCACTTTATCTATGGTAGACATCACGTTTAAAAGGGTCGTTTTTCCTGATCCGAAGCGCCCATAACGCCTGTAAACTCTCCCTGCTCCATTTGAAAGCTGACCCGGTCGATGGCTTTTGTAATCGTTTCTTTTGTCCCGTAATACTTTTCAATATCGCATACCTTTATTGTTCCGCTCATTTTCTTATGTCCTTTCTGTTGTGATATCTCCAGTATAGAAGAATTCTGCCTGCCTTTGTATCGCCTTCTGTTACGCCAGTCTTACATTTTTGAAAGATGATAATCCCCCTTTGGAAAATCCACAAAGATCCGGGTATACTTCCGATTCTGCGCTGATTTCAAGTCCAATCCGCCTGCACAGTTTTGCACAAAGATAAAGCCCCATGCCTGTAGACATCTTGTCTTTTCTCCCGTTGGTTCCTGTAAATCCTTTATCAAAAATACGGTCTATTTCGCTTTTGCGCACACCTATGCCGTGATCTTCTATCACAAGCCGCATCCCCTGCTTTGTGTCTATCCCGGAAAAACGGATATAGCCGCTGTCTCCTTTGCGGTATTTTCCGCTGTTAATGAGAATCTGCCCTAGGATAAAGATCAGCCATTTCTCATCGCTGTATACAAAACCCAAGTCCGGATCGGTTTCAATACGCATATTGCATCGGATCAGAAAAGCTTTGTTTTTTGCAATGGCCTGATGGATGGTTTCTTGCAAATCCAGCTCCCGGATCAGGTAATCCCGGTAAACCGAATCCGATTTGGCATAAAACAGTACCGACTCTACGCAATTTTCCACCCGGGCCAGCTCCAGCCGTATTTTGGAGGAAAGCGTCCCTGCATTTCCTTCTTTCTCATTTGCACACATAAGTTCCATACCGGTTATCGGAACTTTCATGTCATGCACCCAGCTTTCGATGTATTCTCTGTAGTCCTGCTGCTTTTCTTCCAGTCTGCGGATTTCCTCAATAACAGACTTATTGGTTTTTCGAAGAAGATCCATATGGATCCGATCCTCATACCTATAGGGCCGCTCTGCCAGTTCCCCCAGAAGATACGGCTTGTCCAGCCCGTCAAGGAGTCCTTTCAGGTTTTGAAAATACCGGTTTCTCTGCCTGTAGCCTACTGCAAGAAAGCAGATCAGAACCGCCCACCAGGCAATAAAAAGAAGGGCTGTCATTGTACTG
>CAUWJW010000239.1:0-3563 GCA_963558985.1 uncultured Clostridia bacterium
GAAGCGGCGCACTGGGACTGGTAAATCGTGGATTTGATACAGTAGTAAAACCATCACTGGAAAAACCTTTGGTAGAATCGGGCTGTGTATCCTGCGGTCAGTGTGTCAGCGTATGTCCGACAGGTGCATTGCAGGAGAGAACGACTATGGTGAAGGAAGTTCCTCTCGATAATAATGTAACAGAAACAACTTGTTCCTATTGTTCTGTAGGCTGTAGCCTCCTTTTGGAAAGCTACGGAGATATGCTGATTAAAGCCAATCCGGACAAGGAAGGTGCAGTAAACAAAGGTCTGGCCTGCGGAAAAGGAAAATGGGGATTTGATTGTTCCCTGCTGGAAGATAAGCTGGTAGATCCGCTGATTCGGGAGGATCATCAGTTCAGAGAAACAGATTACCATGAGGCCTTTATTACTGTGGCAAAAAAATGTCAGTCAATTGCTGCAAAATACGGAAAAGATGCAGTCGCAGTAGCAATTTCCGATCGTTATACCAATGAAGAAGCTTATGCCATGAAGAAAATGGCTGCCATTATGGGCGCAAAGACCCTCTGCTTCAACAATAGAGCCAGCGGTCTGGCACCGGTGCTGGGATTTGATGCTTCCCCGAACACAATAGATGAGCTTCTGGCTACGGATGTGATTCTGGCGGCAGGTTTTGATACTGTTTCCAATCCGGTTATGCAGCTGAAGCTGAGACAGGCGGCTGCCAACGGTGCAAAAATAGTTCTCATTAATCCGAAAGGATATGAACAGCACTTTGATTTTGCGGAAAAGATTTTTTATACAGAAAACGAGCTGGGCTTCTTGAAAGGCATTGCAAAAGCCTTACTGGAACGTGGAATGACTTCCGATATCAAAGGCTTTGATGCATTTGCCAAAAGTCTGGAAGATGTGAAGCCTTGTGAAGACTGCCGTGCTGCAGCAGACTTATATGCCGATGCGAAGAAAGCGATGATTGTCTTTACACAGAATTTTGTTACAACTGAAACTGCATCTATGCTTGCAGATTTAGCACTGCTGTCCGGACATATCGGAGCACCGAGAAACGGAATCGTACAGGTGAAATCCAAGAATAATTCACAGGGACTCATTGATATGGGTATTTCGGCAGGAGCGGAAGCAATGGAAGGTGTGAAAGCGCTGCTGGTATTTGGTGAAGAACCTGATCTGGACTGCAGCGATCTGGAGTTCCTGATGGTGTCCGACACACACATGACAGAGCTTGCAGCAAAAGCAGACGTAGTGCTGCCGGCAACCGGATTTGCAAATGCAGACGGAACTTACACCAATACAGAAAGAAGACTTCAGGCTGTAGAACGTGCTATTACAGAAGAAGTAGACTTCAGCAACTGGGAAGTCGCAGCAGAAATCGCACATGTATACGAAGTAGATTTTGGCTGGGAAGAAGAAACAGATATTTCAGAAGAACTGGATGATGTTCTCTTAAAGTACCGGTATGCGGAAATCGGAGAAGTGCTGGGCGGTGTGCTGGCACCAACAGCAGAAGCAGCCTTTGTGACATTGGGGGATGCGAAGTTTGTAGACCCTCTGCCTTGCACAGTCAGTCTGATGAACGTGATTTCCGAGAGACTGCCTAAAATGGCTGAATAAAAAACAGATAAAATAAAAAAAGGGACCCGCAGGGAGCCGGTGCTCATTGAAAACAAATGGGCTTCGGCTCCGTTTATTATGCAGGAAATATCGAATCCTGGATATTTCCTGCATATCAACAAAGTCTGCTGCCGGAGAGAAGCGGCGAAGCCGACTTTGTTCTAAGTATTGAATTTATTGTGGAGGTATACAAATGGAATATGGATGTCAGTCAATGGTAGAAAAGATTGAATCAATTCTCATAAAACGGCCGCAGGAGGCATTTATCAGTCAGGAAAATCTGAATCAGACATGGGAAGCATATAAATATTTCGGATGTCCGGACTATGAAACCGTGTTAAAGGAATACGAAATATTTGAAAAGTATATTACTGAAAATGTAAAAAATGTATACTACCTGCCTGAAGATGACAGAACAGGTCTGGATTCAATTTATACCCATGATCCTTTAAAGATTACCAAAAATGGAGCTATTTACTTTCCAATGGGAAAGAAACTGAGAAGCAGGGAGTATCAGGCTACAAAAGAATTTCTGGAGAAGCAGGGGATCCCCACTTTGGGAGAAATCAAAGCTCCGGGAAAAATGGAAGGCGGTGATGTTCTGTGGATTGATGAAAAAACAGTTGCCATTGGAAGAGGATACCGTACGAATGATGAAGGGATTCGCCAGTTCAAAGAGCTGACGAAAGATATTATAGATGAATACATAATTGTACCGATGCCTCATGGAGAAGGTGAAGATGCATGTCTTCACCTAATGAGTATCATCAGCTTCGTAGACTATGATAAGGCTGTCGTATACTCTAAATTTATGCCTGTATTCTTTAGGGAATATCTCATAGAAAGGGGGATTGCCCTTATTGAAGCAGAAGATGAGGAGTACAATTACCTTGGAACAAACCTGCTGGCTGTGGAACCGGGAAAAGTGATTCTTATCAGGGGCTGCCCGAAGATTGAAGGAAAACTGAAAGAGGCGGGCGTAGAGGTAATGACTTATGAGGGAAAAGAACTGTCTTACAGAGGGACAGGTGGGCCGACTTGTCTGACTTGCCCGCTGAAGAGAGCGTAAGCAGAGGGAGTACATGAAAATGGAACAAAAAGAAACGATTCTAAAGGGAATTGATGAAGATATACGCAGAATTTTATACCAGTATATGAAGACCCAAAGCTTTACCTGTACGGCAAGAGAAAAAGAAGCAGAACGGTTTTTAGTAGAGCATCTATCAAAGATCCCTTACTTTCAGGAACATCCGGAGTATTACGGAACCTTTCCCATCTCCGGGGATCCCTTTGAAAGGGCTGTATGCTTTGGCATGGTAAAGGGTCAGGGAGAGGATACAGTCGTTTTTTTACACCACAGCGATGTGGTGCAAATCGAGGATTTTAAACTTTTGAAAGCTTACGCTTTTTCACCTGATGAACTGGAAGAAAAATTGAAGGGCATCAAAGATTCCCTGCCCCATGATGCGAGAAAAGATCTGGAAGATGGAACTTTCCTTTTTGGAAGAGGGTCTGCAGACATGAAGGGCGGCGGATCGATCCAGCTGGCTCTTTTGGAACGATACAGCCGTCTGCCTGAGATGAAGGGAAACGTCATTGTGATAGCAGTGCCTGACGAAGAAAACCTTTCTGCCGGGATGCGCGCAGGGGTAGAACTGCTGGCACAGCTGCAGGAAAAATACAATCTTCGCTATAAGATTATGATCAATTCCGAGCCGCATCAAAGAAAAAATGACGCAGAGGGTATTTTTTCGGAAGGATCTGTGGGAAAGATTATGCCCTTTGTTTATGTGCGAGGATATCTGTCTCATATTGGAAAAGTTTTTGAGGGCTTCAATCCGCTGAACCTTATGAGTGAAATTGTAAGACGCACAGAGCTGAATATGGATTTTTCCGACATGGTAGGAAATGAAAGCGCACCGCCCCCCACCTGGCTGTATCTTAAAGACAGCA
>CAUWJW010000240.1:0-3522 GCA_963558985.1 uncultured Clostridia bacterium
AAATTACGGAAAAAGCAGGAGCAGGCTGCATAGTCAACTATACAGGCTCCATCGGAACCCTGTATTTTACAGGACAGAAGGTGACGGATTTTGCTTCAGCCAAGACAGCAGATCTGAAGCGCTATGCAGATTACTTCAAGTTTATGATGAATAAGGGAAGCTACTTTGCTCCGGCACAGTTTGAAGCCATGTTCCTGTCATATGCCCATACGGAAAAAGATATTGAAGCGACGCTGCAGTCTGCTGCGGAGTATTTTGGAGTATAAGGATGATGAAGAAAATCTGGATCATCGGGATTGGTATGGGAAACCCAGGGACTATGACCATGCATGCATGTGAGCTGATAAAGAAATGCGGGGCAGTTGCAGGAGCAGAGCGCATGCTGGACAGTATTCTGACAGATGGGAAAAAAACTTTTTGCAGTATTGCGCCATTTCCGCTTCTTTCCTGGATGCAGCAGCAGGAGGAAGAGGAGATTGCAGTGCTTATGTCAGGAGATACAGGATTTTTCAGCGGAGCAAAAAAACTGACAGCATTAATAGAGCAGGAAACGGATTGGGAGACAGAACTGATTCCGGGGGTCAGTTCTCTTCAGTACTTCTGTGCCAAGCTGAAGCTTCCCTGGGAGGATGTGAAGGCCGTCAGCCTTCACGGCAGACAGGACGACTTTATAAAAGAGATCCGCAGCAGCGGAAAAGTGTTTCTTCTTACCGATACAGAGCAGACACCGGCTGTAATCTGCAGGAGACTGACAGAAGCAGGCTATGGAACGGCAAAGGTTTACGTGGGTGAACGTCTTTCCTATCCGGATGAAAAGATAACAGGCGGAACCGGCGAAGAACTGGCGGAGATGGCGTTTCATCCTCTAAGCGTGGTACTGGTGGAGAATGACAGGAAAGACATGCAGAGCGTTGTGACCCACGGTCTCCCCGATGAGGTATTTATTCGCGGAAAGGTGCCCATGACAAAGGAAGAGGTGCGCAGCGTTACCCTGTCCAAGCTGAGCCTGTGCAGAGAAGATATTCTTTATGATATCGGCGCGGGTACGGGATCTGTCTCTGTAGAAATGGCGCTGCAGGCAGACCTGGGATGCGTCTACGCCATTGAAAGTAACGGTGAAGCAGCGGATCTGGTTCTGGAAAATAAGAAAAAAATGGGTGCATCCAACCTGCATGTGATCCGGGGGACTGCCCCTCAGGCTCTGGAAGACCTGCCTCCTGCAGACAAAGCCTTTATCGGCGGCAGCAGAGGAAATTTGAGATCCATTATACAGACGCTTTTGAAAAAGAATCCCGCTATACGCATTGTTATCAATGCAATTGCACTGGAGACACTGGCAGAAGCAGTGCAGATCTTTCGTGAAGAAGGATTTGCATATACAGATGTGGTGCAGATTACAGCTTCACGGGCAAAGGCGGCAGGCAGCCATCATCTTATGATGGGGCAAAATCCGGTATTTATTCTTACAGGAGAGAAAAAAGAGGCTGAATCATGTATACAGTAAATATACCCCGCCTGCTCATTGGTGCAGCAGGGAGCGGAAGTGGAAAAACCACATTTACATGCGGTCTGCTGCAGGTACTGGCAGAAGAAAATAAAAGGCCCGTTTCTTTTAAATGTGGACCTGATTATATCGACCCTATGTTCCATAGACAGGCATTGGGAATTCCCGCACACAATCTGGATCTTTTTTTTACAGAAGAACCTATAGTGAGACAGATCATCGCCGGGGCAGCAGACAGAGGTGAGATGGCAGTCATTGAAGGGGTTATGGGCTATTATGACGGGATTGCAGGAGTCTCAACAAAAGCAAGTTCTTACCATGTGGCAGAAAGCACCGGGACACCGGCTGTACTTCTGGCAGATGCAAAAGGCAGGTCCCTTTCTGTTCTTGCAGAGATTAAAGGATTTCTGGAACTGAAGAAAAACAGTGGCATACAGGGTGTGATTCTCAATCGTATTTCCCCTGCGCTCTATCCGGAACTGAAAAAAAGAATCGAAGAATTGCTGCCTGTGAAGGTGTATGGTTTTCTTCCTGTTATGAAAGACTGTTCTCTGGAAAGCCGTCATCTTGGACTTGTGACAGCAGAAGAGGTGGAGAATCTGCAGAGTATTTTAAAGAAGCTTGCAGATACAATGCGGGAAACGGTAGATGTAAGAGGCCTTGTAGAACTTGCACACACAGCAGAGCCTCTGTTTTATGAACCGGCTCTAGCAACAGAAAAAAGAGAAGGCTCGGTGAGGATTGCTGTTGCCCGGGATAAAGCCTTCTCTTTTTATTATGAGGAAAACTTTCAGCTTCTGCAGGAACTGGGCGCTGAGCTTGTTTTTTTCAGTCCGCTAAAGGATAAGATGCTTCCGCCGGAGATTTCCGGTCTGATTCTTGGAGGCGGGTATCCGGAACTGTATCCGCAGCAGCTGTCTCAAAATGCAGAGATGCGGAAGCAGATCCGGGAAGCTGTAAAAGAGGGGTTGCCATGCATTGCAGAATGCGGCGGCTTCATGTATCTCCATGAGCAGATCCGTACCAGAGATGGTGCAGTCTGGCCTATGGCAGGAGTCATACAGGGGGAAAGTTTTCCCACAGACAGGCTGGGGCGGTTCGGCTACATCACCATGACAGCAAAGAAGGATACTTTGCTGTGCAAAAAAGGAGAGAAGCTAAAGGGGCACGAGTTTCATTACTGGGACAGCAGCTGTCCGGGGGAGGTTTTTCACGCACAGAAGCCGATGAGTAAAAAAAGCTGGGAATGTGTGATAGGAGAAGGAAATCTTTTTGCAGGATACCCGCATCTTTATTTGTATTCAGCACCAGAGGCTGCGGAGAATTTTGTAAATGCATGTAGAATATTTGAAGAGAGGAAGGTATCGTATGGATAAGAGTACAGGCGCTGCAGCAAAGGCGGTTCTGGCAGCTGCCCTTTTTGGAATCAGTGCGCCGGTTTCCAAAATTCTTTTGCAGGAAATCCCCGAAACTCTTTTGGCAGGGCTGCTTTACCTTGGAGCAGGTGCAGGAATGGCAGCAGTGCGTTTCTTTGGAAAAGCCGGTCATAAAGGCGACAAAGAAGAAAAGGAAGCGCCTCTTACAAAAAAAGACATTCCTTATACAGTTGCTATGGTGCTTTTAGATGTGGCCGCACCTGTCTGTATGCTGGTGGGACTGGCCTCCTCATCCGCAGCAGGTGTATCGCTTCTGAATAATTTTGAAATTGTTGCAACTTGCCTTCTGGCACGGTTTCTGTTCCGGGAACCGGTGGGAAAGCGCATGTGGACTGCCATTGCACTGATTACGGCAGGGAGTGTATGTTTATCGGTAGACAATTGGAAAGAGCTCACTTTTTCTCCGGGCTCTCTCTTTGTGTTGTTAGCATGCTTATGCTGGGGACTTGAGAATAACTGCACCCGTATGCTTTCTTTAAAGAACCCAATGGAAATTGTAGTGATTAAGGGCTTCGGATCAGGGACAGGCGCCTTGATTATCGGGCTTGCTCTGGGAGAAAAGATGGGATCCCCGCTGTTTTT
>CAUWJW010000241.1:0-3515 GCA_963558985.1 uncultured Clostridia bacterium
AGTCCGAAGGTTCTTCTGAAAAAAGCGTTTCATCCTGCATGTATGCTAAAATATTTCTTTGCCCCTGCGAAATTTTCCCGGGGGTATAAGAACTGCCGCTGAATGTGCTTCTTTCCATTGCAAGCCTCTCGCGGATGGTCACCCGTTTTTTCTTCGGTCTTTCTACCGGATTTGCCGGACGCTCTTTTTCCTGCCTTTCTCGCTTTCTGTACTCCGCTTTCCTTTCAGATTCCTCTTCTTCCAAGAAAGCGATTTCCTCTCGCTCACGCTTGCGCTGTGCCGCTTTTTCGAAAAAACGGGAAACAGGTGTGTTTATAATCAGAAGCATACAAATTGCAATAATCAGAATTGATATAATATACAGCCCCGGTATCCCGAAAGCTTTCACAAGCAGGCTTCCTATGTACATGCCGACAGCACCGCCACTATCCAGCTTTATTCCATCCCGATAATATTCCTGTCCTGCCTCCGCTGAAAATTCCAGTGCCTGCGGATCTATAAATCTTGCGGAGTTAATAATAGAAGCTGTCAAGAGAATAATAAAAAGCAGCAGAATTGCTTTTCTGCCTATATGAATCGTTTTTTTGGTCAGCAGAAGAATCCCATATAACATCAGATAGTACGGAAGCGCATACGCAATCATTCCAAAACATCCTTTAAAAAAATCAGACATCCCTTCTCCTACTGCACCGGCTGCATGCGTCTGAAAGGCTACTGCTAAAAAACATCCGGCTGCAATCAGAATAACTGCCCAGATATCATCCTTTACATTAGGATCCATGCCTCTTGACTGTGCAGAACGTGCACCTGCAGCACTCTTCCCGCTCTTCTTGTTTTTCCCAGCTGAGGCCGGCGGCCTGCCCCTTTTTTTCTTTTGTACTGCCATTTCGTTCTTCTCCCTGTTCCCAATCCCATCAAATTGCATAGACTGATATCAGATGTACCCGATATCTTCCTTGCTGTAAAGCTTGAAGGTTTTCTTCCTCAAAACACAAAAAATCAATATATATTATAACATAAACAGGATTAAAAAAATATAAAAATATATGAAAGGTTTTACAAACCACGGTGTCAGTGGTATAATGATTTTAACTCGTTAAAGCGGTATTGCCGCAAAAGATGAATATCAGGTCAGGAGGAAGAAAGAAAAAAATGAGTAAAAAACCAAATATTGCAATTGTAGGCGCTACAGGAGTAGTTGGCTCTACCTTTCTCAAGGTATTAGAGGAAAGGGATTTCCCTTTTGAAAATATATACATGATGGCGTCTGCTAAATCCGCAGGTAAAACAGTAACCTTTAAAGGCAAAGATTATGTAATCGAAGAACTGAACGAACATTCTTTTGATAAAGACATCGATATTGCCCTCTTTTCCGCAGGCGGAACTATTAGTGAGAAGTATGCGCCGATTGCAGCGCAGCACGGTGTAACTGTGGTGGATAACAGCAGCGCATGGAGAATGGATAAAGAAGTTCCCCTGGTTGTGCCTGAAGTAAATCCAAAAGATGTAGAATGGAACAAGGGAATTATTGCAAATCCTAACTGCTCCACAATTCAGGCCATGGTAGTACTGAAACCGCTCCATGACAAGTACAAAATCAAAAGAGTCGTTTATTCTACTTATCAGGCAGTATCCGGTTCCGGTGTAAAGGGCATCAGTGATCTGGAAGAAGGCCTGAAGGGAAATGATAAATGTGAAGCTTATCCGCACCCGATTGCCGGAAATTGTCTTCCTCACATCGATGTATTTTTGGATAACGGATACACCAAAGAAGAAATGAAGATGATCAACGAAACCCATAAAATCCTCGGCGATGATAATATCAAAGTAACTGCTACAACTGTACGTGTACCTGTATTTGATTCCCACAGCGAATCCATTAATATTGAATTTGAAAACCCGATTGATGTAGATGAAGTAAGAGATCTTCTTGCTCATTCTCCGGGGATTATTGTACAGGATGATCCAAAGAACAATGTATATCCTCTGGCGCGGGAAGCTGCCGGCCACAACGAAGTATATGTAGGTCGTATCCGCAGAGATTTTTCTGTTGAAAACGGCATCAATCTGTGGGTCGTTGCTGACAATATCCGCAAAGGGGCTGCTACAAATACTGTTCAGATTGCTGAGGAACTGATCAAATAATTAAGTGAAAGGAATGAAGTTCCGTGACCTTATTTAAAGGCGCAGCAGTAGCTCTCGTCACCCCTTTTTCACAAGGAAGCGTAGACTACGAAAGTTTAGCCGGTCTTTTAGACTGGCAGATTTCTTCAGGTATTGATTCCATCGTAAGCTGTGGAACCACTGGAGAAGCTTCTACACTTAATGATAAAGAACATATAAATACGGTAACTTTTACTGTAAAAACGGTAAAAAACAGGGTGCCCGTCATTGCCGGAGCCGGAAGCAACGATACCGCTCATGCGGTGTTTATGTCTCAGGCTTTGGAAGATGCAGGCGCAGACGGTCTACTGATTGTCACACCCTACTATAATAAATGTACACAAAAAGGACTTATAAAACACTACGAGAAAATTGCAGATTCTGTGAATATTCCTATTATTCTATATTCTGTACCTTCAAGGACCGGTGTTAATATAAGTCCTTCTTCTGTCAAGGAGCTTGCTTCCCATCCCAACATCTGTGGGATTAAGGAGGCCAGCGGCAATATGTCCCAGGCAGTAGAGATTGGACGCTATGTTTCCAAGGATTTTGCACTTTACTCAGGAAACGATGATATGATTGTTCCTCTGCTGTCAATAGGCGGCACTGGCGCCATATCTACAGTAGCCAACATTCTACCTTCTGACACCAGCCTTATGATTCACAAATACCTTCAGGGAGATACAGAAAAGTCTAAGGAAATGCAGCTTTCTATGAAACCGCTCATTGATGCTCTGTTTGTAGAGGTCAACCCGATTCCGGTAAAGGCCGCTCTTTCCATGATGGATAAAATCAAGCCTGAATATAGAATGCCACTGTGTGAGGCTGAAAATCTATCGCTTTATGAAATCATGTGCCGACTGAAGGATTACGGACTCATCAAATAACCGTCTGTCATACAAATCTAAAATTGCACTCAGCTTCGGATGAGTAAATCGAAAAAAAGAAAACTGCTATGCATCGGATAACTCTTTTGCATAGCAGTTTTTCTTTTTTCATGCATATAGCTGAAACTGTATCTCAGCTTACCTTCTTAGTGTATCCCGGAAGATAGATCCAGTAGCCGTTTACTTTCAGCTGTCCCCATTTTCCGTCCTTTGTTTTGGCTTTCAGCTGGTAAGTTTTGTTCTTTTGGACTTTCCCCATACTCTTAGCACCTGTGCTATAACTTTTCCTCATATTCAGGCTGCTCACTGTCACCTTTACCCTTTGGGAAGTCTTCACTGTTTTGCCTGTTGTTTTTTTATCAGTCACTGCCTTGGTGTATCCCGGAAGATAAATCCAGTAGCTATTTACCTTCAGCTGTCCCCATTTTCCGTCCTTTGTTTTGGCTTTCAGCTGGTAAGTTTTGT
>CAUWJW010000242.1:0-3502 GCA_963558985.1 uncultured Clostridia bacterium
ATATCCTTTCCAATATATCCAAGATCGCCAGTAAGAATCATATCATAATAGGTAATATTTCTTCCTGTATCCTGCAAATGATTTAAAAGTGTATCTACAGCTGCAGGTGCCATAGCCGCCCCCATCTGATTCGCATCTTTTACGCCTGCATCAATGACTTTTCCTATTGTTCCACATGTAACCCTGACATTACAGGCTGCCGCTGTATTTCCTTTTCCATCAGCAATAACCGCCTTTTTTTCTTCCCCTCCCGCAGAAAGCACCATAGCTCCTGCTGCTGTAGCCGTCCACTGTGCAGACGGGGGTCTTTGATTTCCATGCTCAAGCGGCATCCGAAACTGCCTCTCTGCCGTACAGTAATGACTGGAAGCTCCTATCATCACATTGTTGCTATATTGTCCATCTGTAAGAACAGCTCCCAGCATAAGTGATTCTGTCATGGTCGAACAAGCGCCATACATACCTAAAAATGGAATGTGCAGATCTCTTGCCATAAAAGAAGATGACATCAGTTGATTTAACAGATCTCCGCTTAGCATGGCTCCAATCTCGTTCTTTTCTTTTCCTGATTTTTGCAGTGCCTCCGTCATAGCCGTCTTGAGCATCTTGCTTTCTGATTTTTCCCAGGTTTTTTCACCAAAAGTATCATCTTCCAGCTTTATATCAAACCATTGTGCCAGCGGTCCGTTTCCTTCCTTCCTGCCTACTACTGAAGCTGCGCTTAAAATCACCGGTTTTCTGGGAAACAGAATTGTTTGATTTCCCTGTTTATTTCTTACCATTTATTCTCCTTAAAACATACCTATAATCCAGTAGATTACACCAATAACTGCAGATACAGTAATACCGCAGACCAGTACCGGGCCTGCCAGGCTGAACAGCTTAGCTCCCACGCCCAAAACAATTCCCTCTTTCTTATATTCAATCGCAGGTGCAACCATGGAGTTGGCAAAGCCTGTAATTGGCACAATCACTCCTGCTCCCGCAAATTTTCCAATGGTATCAAAAACTCCCAGACCGGTCAGCAGCTGAGCCGCCATTACAAGGATTACTGTCACATACATGCCTGCTGTCTTTTCCTCCATTCCTGAATCCACAAAGGTATTTTCCAGAACCAGAGCACACAGACATATGCCGCCTCCTACAAGAAATGCCTTGAGACAATTGAGAAAATAATTTGGCTTTGGCGTAAATTGACCGGCATATTGCTCATATGCCTTTGCAATCTGTTTCTTTTGCTTTTTTTCCTGCTTGTCCTGATTTGCCATAACATTCTCCTTTCAGTCTTCTTTTTTTAGTATTCCCTTTCTTTAAAAAATATACAGTAAAATTTCTTCTGTTGTTTTCAAAAAAAATATTTTATAATGAAGGAAGTGTTTAAGGAAAGGAGTTTTTATGAAATCAACTGATTTAATCCTTGCTTCGGGCTCTCCCCGGAGAATTGAAATGATGAAAAAGAAAGGCTTTAACCCTGTTGTTATGCCTGCCAGAATAGAGGAATCGCTGCCCTTTGTAATGGATATGGAGACTTCTGTTATGTACCTGGCCTTTAAGAAAGCACTTTGGACAGAAAAGGCGTTAAGCCAAAAAGAAAAAGAAAATGCTCCGATTATCATTGCTGCTGATACCATCGTTTATACAGATCGTATCATCGGAAAGCCTTCTAGTGAAGACGATGCTGTTGAAATTTTAAAAGAATTAAGAAGCAGTCAGCATTTCGTTGCTACAGGAGTCTGTCTGTTACAGGCAGGAAAGCCAGCTCGCAGACTTTTTTATGATGTTACTGAAGTTTTCTTTAAAGATATTTCAGATGCTGCCATCAAAGCTTATGTAAAAACCGAAGAGCCTTATGACAAAGCCGGCGGCTATGCCATACAGGGCACCTTCGGTAAATATGTAGATCATATCCATGGAGATTATGAAAACGTAATCGGCTTTCCCTGGACCATGATTGAAAAGGAGCTGGCTATTTTTCGCTCATTTTCCTGATACGGCTGTACTTCCCGTACACTCTGTTTCCAGCGGAATCTTTTTTATAGGCACGCACTTTCACATAATATGTTTTCCCCTTTTTCAAATTTGTCAGGGTCTTTGTACGCGCGCCGGTGATTTTATATTTTGTTGTTTTTTTCGTGAATTTTTTGCTGGTGGAATAAGCAATCTGATAACCCTTTGCCTTTGTTATTTTTTTATAAGCGACTTTTCCCTTTGTCCGGGAAAGGCGCTTTACGCTGCTGATTGTGCTTTTTCCCACCGCTACTTTTTTCCATTTTGCATACAGTCTCTGATCTCCCTTTGAGAAGGATGTGATTTTCTTTGTTCTTTGACGGTCTGTATACCATCCATCAAAAACATATCCTTTTCTTTCCGGGTTTTTTAATCTGATTTTTTTCCCGTAATAGACCTCCGGATTGAGACGATGGTTTTTCCCACCGTTCAAGTGGTAGGTAATGTGGTAAGGAGCAGATACGGCTTTATAGGCATCTACGATGCCGTAGCCTGAATTGCTGTCATGACCTTTTTCGTAAATGTCTCTGGCCGTTGTATACAAAATTTCTTTGACCTGTGCCACTGTAAGATCCGGTACCACTGCATACAGCATTGCTGCAGTACCTGCCACGACAGGAGAAGCCATGGAGGTTCCGGCCTTTCCTGCGTAAAGTCCTCCCGGTACGGTGCTCAAAATCTTCTGCTCCGGTTTTGTCTGACCTCCGGGCGCTGAAATATCTTTCTCTTTGCCATAATTGGAAAAATCCGATTTTTGATCTTCCCGGTTTGTAGAAATGACACTGATGGCAGATTCAAAATCAGCTGGGTAGTTCTTCACTGTATTGCTGTCATTTCCTGCTGCACATACAACCGTTACCCCTTGGGACACTGCATAATCTACTGCATTTTTCAAAACCAGGTCTGCCATATCCATCTCGCCGGGCTGTTCATATCCCAGACTCATATTGATGACCTTTGCGCCCTTCTCTACAGCATAATAAATCCCCGTGCTAATCCCGCTCGTATATGCATCTTTTCCCTGAAAAACGTCTACGGCCATTATCTCTGCCACATTATTGGAATTTCCTGCTGCAACGCCTGCAACACCCTGATTGTTATTAGAGGCTGCACCTATAATACCTGCTGCATGTGTTCCGTGTCCGTCAGGATCCCCCTGGGTCATAGCTTCCACCTTTCCCTCTGAGGTATCGGCACAAAGATCGGTTCTTAGATTCTGCTTCAGATCCGGATGCGTTTTATCTACACCTGTATCCAAAACCGCCACTCTCGTTTTTTTTATTTTCATTTGATCCAGAAGATCCCAGGCTTCTTTGGCCCGAATCTTATCCAGATGCCACAGCTCCCCTCCATAAGAATCATTGAGCTGCGCGGCTGCCGCTGCCCGGCTTTGATCCTTTTGCGCCTCTTCTGCCAATAAGGTATATCGATAATTGGGCTGTACATAGGCGATATCCGGATCCTTCTCAAACTGTGCTGCAGCCTCGGATACAGT
>CAUWJW010000243.1:0-3485 GCA_963558985.1 uncultured Clostridia bacterium
CAATAGTCCGACCGGAACTGTAACATCAGGTATGTTAACCCTCATCTGATTAATTAGCTCCTGAGAAATCTGCCACATCCTTTTCTTATTAAGAACCCCGAATCGGCTTATCTCCTGTCCCAGAAAAATATTAGCACTTACATCTTTCGTATCCCCAAGAGCTAAATCTTGGTATACTGTCGATATTCCAGCTTTAAGGGCTTCTTTTGGAGAAAGTGATTTATATTCCTCTTTATAAATCTTAAGAATTCCTTCATCCGGCTTAAGTGTACCGGAGAGTAGTTTTATAAAAGTGGATTTTCCAGCACCATTATCGCCTACAATGGCCAGAACCTCTCCGCTATATATCTCCAGATCCACCTGATTCAGAGCCTGCACATGATAAAACTGCTTGCTAATACCTTTTGCCTGTAAAAAAAGAGTCCTCATGACTATGCCTCACCTCTGCCGACTTCTGCCACTACTTTTTCTTCTGCCAACAATGCAGCACCCAATGCACCTGCAAATCTTCCCAGCTGCATTGTTCCAACAGGTTTTCCAATCTTCGCCTCAAGTGTACGAGCAAAATGCGCACTATGACTCAATCCACCTGTTAAAATAATTTTTTTTCTGGAAGTTTTTCGATTATAGAGCTGTGCCACCTTTACCGCTACCGAGTCAATAACCCCTGCAGCAATATTTTCACGTGGCTGCCCTTCTCCAATGTAATTGATAATTTCAGATTCTGCAAAAACTGTACAAAGGGAACTGATCGGAAGAACTTTGCCCTTGGCAGACAATTCAAAAATTTCATCTATTGTAACACCCAGCCTATTTGCCATAATCTCAATGAATTTTCCTGTTCCCGCAGAACATTTATCATTCATAAGAAAGTCAGAAACTTTTCCATTTGCAACATGGATTACTTTCGTATCCTGTCCGCCTACATCTATAACGGCACAATCCTCTTTGGCCAGTTCAAATCCACCTCTGCCATGGCAAGTAATTTCAGTAATAGTATAATCAGCGAAATCCACTGCAATACGACCATATCCTGTCGCAGCACAAACAGCAGAAGGTGATTCAGGATCAATATCCATCAAAAGAAGCTTCTGTTTAATATCCAAAGCTGTCTGCCGGCTGTTCCAGCCTGTCGGCATTAAAATTTCTGTTTTATAATCGCCTCTTACAGCAACTTTCGTTGCTGTGGATCCAATATCTATCCCAATATAAATCACCGAAAGTCCCTCCCTATCTTTCCTTCTTGCATTTATTATAAATATCTCCAAATAACCCGTCTAATTCATAATTTCAATAATCCATACTTACTATACTGATTTTTTTTATTATATTTTTTAGTTTCCTTGACAACTATTTCCCCTTGTAGTAACATAGTTGCTAGTGCAACTATATCACTTTATTGCACCGGGAGGAATCATGAAAGATCACACATATTTAAAAAGTTTTTCCATCATACATCGCTTCAGCATTATGTACCATATTAAAACGCTCAAGGATTTTCGCATATCCGGACATCAGATGGGATATATGATGCATATCTGCCGGGAACCCGGCGTTTCCCAGGAAAAGCTTGCTTCCTATCTGGGACTGAACAAAGGCTCTGTGGCCAAAGGGATCCGCCCCCTCATACAAGAAGGCTACATTAACCGTCTTCCCAACGAAAAGGATAAGAGAGCCTACCGCCTCTTTCCTACAGAAAAAGCAAAAGAACTTTTTGACGAAGCTGAAAGAACCGTTGCTTCTTTCAACGAGATTCTGACTCAGGGTATGTCCGAAGATGAAAAAGAAATCTTCGAAAAGCTTGTAAAAAAGGCCTGTGATAATGTAATGGAGGCTGCCGGTGATGACAGACACCATCTGGCTTCTCCCATTCCTCCCAGCGACAGCAAGTGCCGTGCCGGCTGCCGCTCTAAACAGCCTTTCGCACGGCAGAAAGGGGATTAATATATGAAAGAACTATCGAAGTACTACAGACCTTATATCCCGGCAATTGTGCTCATTATAGCCGCCCTGTTCGGACAGGCGCTCTGTGAGCTGGCACTTCCGGCTTATATGTCTGACATTATCAACTTTGGGATCATCAAGGGGGATATGCCCTATATTTACAAAATCGGGGCTGTCATGATCCTGGTTTCACTTGCAGTAGTTATCTGCAGCGGCCTTGCAGGACTCTTTTCCGCCAGAGTGGCAGCAAAATCCTCAAGAGACATTCGAGGCGCACTGTTCAAAAGAGTAACAGCTTTTTCTGCCGCTGAGCTGGAAAAATTTTCGACTGCATCTCTGATTACTCGTTCTACCAATGATGTTCAGATGGTACAGCAATCCACAGTTATGCTTCTGAGAATGGCATGCTTTGCACCTATTATGGGGATTGGAGCTGTCATCAAAGCCCTTCGCACCAGTGTACCGCTGTCCTGGACCATCGCACTTGCCGTTCTGGTTATCCTGCTGATTATGGGGATGGCCTTCCTGCTTGTAATGCCTAAATTTAAAGTCTTGCAGTCCAAGCTGGACCGCATTAATCTCATCATGGGCGAAAGACTCTCCGGGCTTCTGGCAGTAAGAGCCTTTACCATGGAAGATTACGAAGAAGACCGCTTTGATCATGCCAATCTGGATCTGAAAAAAATCAATATGTTCGTAAACCGGGCCATGTCGTTCCTCATGCCTGCTCTTATGCTGGTTATGAACCTTGCCAGCATCCTCATCGTTTGGGTAGGAGCAAAGCTTATTGACGCCCAGTCCCTTATGATCGGCGATATGCTGGCCTTCATGCAGTATGCCATGCAGATTATTATGTCCTTCCTGTTCATTACCATGATGTTCATCATGATTCCAAGAGCTGCTGTTTCCGGGCAGAGAATCGGCGCCGTTCTCAAAGTAAACCCAAGCATCAAAGACGCTCCTGACTGCACAGAGCTCACTTCACCTTCCGGTGTTGTTGAATTTCGCAATGTTTCCTTCTCCTATCCGGATGCTGAAGAAAAAACACTGTTCAATATCAGCTTCACTGCAAAACCGGGAGAAACAACTGCCATTATCGGAGGAACAGGGAGCGGAAAATCCAGCCTCATCAGCCTGATTCCAAGATTTTTTGATGTTACAGAGGGCGCTATCCTTTTAGACGGCATTGATATTCGCAGTCTTTCTCAAAAAAGCCTGCGACAGGCAATCGGTTATGTGCCGCAGAAAGGTCTCCTGTTTTCTGGAACCATCGCATCTAACCTGCTGTACGGCAACGAACACGCTGATGAAAAAGCTATGGAAAATGCTGCAGAAACAGCACAGGCTATGGATTTTATTCGCGAGAAACCCGATGGCTTTGATGAACCTGTAGCACAGGGCGGCACTACAGTTTCAGGCGGACAGAAGCAGCGCCTTTCCATTGCCCGTGCCTTAATTCGAAAACCGCAGATCTATATCTTTGATGACAGTTTTTCTGCGCTGGACTTTAAAACAGACGCTGCTCTTCGAAATGCCCTGAA
>CAUWJW010000244.1:0-3483 GCA_963558985.1 uncultured Clostridia bacterium
GCTCTGCCTTCTGCTCCATTTCCCGGTACGGTGCCTCTTTAATCACCTTTGGAACACACACATTTTCAAATACCGTCAGCCCGTCAAGGAGCATAAAATCCTGAAAAACAAAGCCAAGAAGCTCATTTCGCACCTTTGCAATCTTCCGTTCACTGAGCCCGGACAGATCATTTCCTTTTAGCAGAATCTGCCCCTCATCGTGAGGAATAAAGCAGGAAATACAATTAAGAAGGGTCGTTTTTCCGCTTCCCGAAGGTCCCATAACTGCAACGAACTCCCCCTTTTTTACCTGAAAATTTACATCTTTAAGTACCTGATAGACAGCATTGCCGGTCTGATAACTTTTATACAAATGATTTACTTGCAGCATAATTTTCCTCCTGTCAATTTCTTTGCTGTTCTACATTATTTTACAAATCCGGCTTCTTGTTTTCCATTGTGTTTTTTTGCAACTTTTGCACTTTTTTTGACAAGTTCTGCACTTTATAAATGAAAGAATGGTTTTTCCCTCACATCTATAGTATCATAGGAAGGAAAATTCAGTAGAAAGGCGCAGCTGCTATGCTCTATATCAGTATCTGTGATGACGAAAAAGTATTTCGAACAGATTTAAAAAACATTATAACGACCCATCTGGATCTGTGTGGTCTTACCTATGAAATAGAAGAATTTTCTTCAGGAAAAGAGCTTGTGGAAAACTTCCGGGAAGACAGGGCACGTCAGATCCTGTTTTTGGATATTGAAATGAAAGGTCTTTCCGGTATGGAAGCAGCCCGGGAGATCCGCCGCAGAAGTTCATCTGTGCTCCTTATTTTTGTAACCTCTTATGAGGATTTTGTCTTTCAGGGATATGATGTACAGGCCTTTCACTACATCCTCAAACCCTGTGATAAAGAAAAAATCATTCAGGTTCTCACTAATGGACTCAAAGCCCTGGATGTTGCTGAAGGTTCCTGGTTTCTCATTGAACATAAGAAAGGAAGCCAGAGAATCCCTTTTCAAAAAATCAAGTATTTTTTCAGCCAGCGTCACCTGATCCATGTGGTGACTGCTGATGATATGTACCGCTTCTACGGAAAACTGTCCGATGTGGAAGAAACGCTTCCCGACTGTTTTGTCCGCAGCCATAACCGTTATATCATCAACCTGAAGTATCTGGATGCGCTGGAAAACAGCAGTGCCATCGTAGATGGGGATGCAATTCCTGTCAGCCGCTCCCGTAAACAGGAGCTGTCTGCTGCTTATGCCAGATATCTTCTCAGATAGGAGGACACCTGTATGACAGATCCGTTTCCATGGTGGATCAATCTAATCAATTTTATTATTTCCTGTATCTATACAGCTGTAATCTGCAGACTGCTGAGCCGGGTTCTTTCTCTGAAAACGCACAAATGGGTTTCCGTCCTGCTTTATTTCCTTCTGCTGCTGTGTTCTGATGCAATTATTTTCTCTGAGGAAACCACCGGTGCCCTCACCCTGTTCTTTTTATTTTTTTCAGGGGTTTTTTTGTGCAGTAAAGATTCCTTCCTCATTCGCCTGTCCGTTTCTCTGGTTTTTTATCCAATTGTCGTTTCCGTCAACTATCTGACGCAGGATCTGGGTTTTACTGTCTGGATGTACGGCTTTGAAACAACTATGACTCCGGTTGCAGAACATCTCCTGCATACGGCTACCATTGCCCTGCGGATTCCAGTCTGGATGTGCATCTATCATGGAACGAAAAACTGGATTTCAGGAGTTTGCAGCAGTCTTTCCCGGCACATGTGGTATCTTATCGATGTTATCTGCCTGGCTTCTTCGCTTGGCGTTGTTACGCTCATCTACCACAGCAGCACCTTTAACTCTTATACCAGCTGGCCCGCCTGCATGGCCTGTATCCTGACCCATCTGGGAATCTGCCGTCTGTGCTTCTGTTTTGCAGAGAGCACCCGCACCTCCCTGGAAGTAAAGCTGCTCAAGCTGCAAAAGAATTATTACAGCGAGCTGGAAGCCGGGCAAAAAAAGGTGCGAAAGCTGCAGCATGATATGAAAAATCATTTATCTGTCATACAAACCCTTCTTGAACAGGACAAAAAAGAGCAGGCAATCGCTTATCTCAGGAGGCTTTCTGCAGAGCCCTTGCAGGAACTCCGCTTTTTTTGCGAAAACCCCATGGTCAATGCACTCCTCAATGCCCAGCACCAGCTTGCCCAGAAGCACGAAATTTCCTGCACCTTTGATCTGCAGCTGCCGGAAAATATTTCTATCGATGCAGTCAGCCTGTGCTCACTCATTGGAAACACAATGGACAATGCCATTGAAGCCTGCTGCCGCATACCGGATTCTGCTGGCCGCCATATCCTTTTAAAGGTACGCTGTACAGATGTTTTTTTCAGTTTTTTCGTTGAAAACAGCAAGCAGGATCCGGTTATCAGGCAGGGCAGTCTTTTTCAGACAAACAAAAAAGAAAAAGCAGCCCATGGTTTTGGGCTGCAGATTGTCCGCGATACTGTAAATCGTTATCATGGTACTATGGAAGTAACCTATACACCTGATACCTTTTCTGTTACCATTGGGATTCCACTCAGCGCCGGCATCAATCCTCAAATCAGATAGTGCGCAAAAAAACAGAACGTCCGATATCATTATAAAAGGCTTCTTCCTCCATGTGTTCTTACTTCGCATCCGTAAGTGCCGGATCATGCAGCAGCAAAGATACAGCCTTATTGAGAATATGCGGTGTCCGATGATACAGATCTTCCCGGTTCACCCTTTCAGTCAATTTGTGGAAGTCCTTCCCCCATGGAGCAATGTTCATGCACGGCATAGAAATTTTCTCAATCGCAGCTGTCGGAATCCCGTAAAACTCTCCCAAAAGGGGCATGGATTTTTCCAGGGATACTAGAATCTCTTTCCCATCCTGCATGCTGGTGTAACTCAAATCTGAGATCCCTGTATAAAAATACTCCGTTGTATAATGCTGCCCATATTTCTCTTTCGCATAAGCATCCAGCTCCCGAGACAAACTTTCCACATCTGGATCTTTATTCTTCAAATATAAATTAGAAACATTCGGATAATAAGGCGGAATAAGTCCGTATACCACACAAGGAGAAAGATCCTCAATATAATCAAAGATAAACGCAATCAGCCGGAAATTGCTTTCCATAAGACTGAGGCTTCCCTCTTTCATCTTTTCCCACAAAAATGCAGATTGTTTCTCATAGTTTTTCCGAAAAATTTCCCCGTGGTTTTCTACTGCCTCCCGATAAAGCCCCGCAAAATCCACAACCTTTGCTTTCCACGGCAGTGCGCCTGCCACCGGATCTGTCACTTTGGAAAACCTGCTGTAGCTTTCGTGCATCTCCTTCAGAATCCTATCAAAAGAGTCCCTGCAGATGGCCTCTACCTTTTCCATTACCTGTTCCGGTGTCCGGTTCAGAGTAAGAACGCTGAAACATCCGAAGGCAGAAAGCGGCATGGAAACATCATATTGTTTCTTGC
>CAUWJW010000245.1:0-3468 GCA_963558985.1 uncultured Clostridia bacterium
ATTACGCCGACGATTTCCTCTGTGATCTGCTCCGGCAGCATGAAAATATGCGCATCATCCTGCGTAAAGGTTCTTACCCGCATAAGTCCGTGGAGCGCACCCGACAGTTCATGTCTGTGCACCTGTCCCAGTTCTCCCATACGAATCGGAAAATCTCTGTAGGAATACATTTTTCTCTTGTATGCCAGCATGGAACCCGGACAGTTCATAGGTTTAATGGCAAAATCGCCGTCATCGATTTTGGTAAAGTACATGTTTTCCTGATAGTGATCCCAGTGTCCGGACGTATGCCACAGCTGCTCACTTAAAATGAGCGGCGTTTTAATTTCCTGATAGCCTCTTTTTCTATGTTCCTGTCTCCAGAAGTTTTCCAGCTCATTGCGGATTACCATACCGTTAGGCATGAAGAACGGGAATCCCGGACCTTCTTCAAATATGGCAAACAGATCCATCTCTTTTCCAATCTTACGGTGATCTCTCTTCTTTGCTTCTTCCAGTTTTTTCAGATATTCATCAAGCTCAGCCTGAGATGGGAAGCAGGTTCCGTAGATTCTCTGGAGCATTTTTCGGTTTTCATCCCCTCTCCAGTAAGCACCTGCCACACTCTGCAGCTTGACTGCTTTGATCTGCCCTGTTTTTTCCATGTGAGGTCCTGCACAGAGGTCTACAAAGTCACCCTGCTGATAGAAGGAAATGACTTCATCCTCAGGAAGATCTTCAATGAGCTCCACCTTATAGTCTTCGTTTAAGCTCTTCATTTTGGCGATTGCCTCATCTCTTGGAAGTTCAAACCGTTCCAGAGGGTAGTTGGCCTGAATAATCTTTTTCATTTCTTTCTGGATTTTCAGCAGATCCTGATCTGTAAATTTATGTTCCAGATCAAAGTCATAATAAAATCCGTTGTCAATGGCAGGACCGATGGCCAGCTTTGCTTCGGGCCAGAGTTTTTTTACAGCCTGCGCTAAAATGTGAGATGTTGTATGACGATAACATAATCTTACGTCTTCATTATCAAAATCAATTTTCTGTTTTGCCATTTGCTTTTCCTCCTGTGTTTACTCTATTTCATCCAGTGCCAGCGCAATGAGTGTATCCAGCAGTTCTTCATAAGGAAGTCCCGCTGCCTCCCACAGCTTGGGATACATACTGATTTTTGTAAATCCCGGCATGGTATTGATTTCATTAAAGATAACCTCATCCTTTTCATTGAGGAAAAAATCGACTCTTGACAGTCCTCGGCAGCCCATAGCCCGATAGACTTCCAATGCTGCACGTTGAATTTCTTCAATCTTTTCCTCTGCCACATCATCCAGAATCCTGGTTTTGGAAGCTGCATTGATGTACTTGGCATCGTAATCATAAAATTCGTTGGCCGCCAGAATCTCGCCTACAGGTGATGCCTTCGGATGACGGTTGCCCAAAACCGCCACTTCAATCTCTCTTCCGGTAATTGTCTCTTCTATAAGAATTTTATGATCTTCTTCTGCTGCCACTCTGATTGCATGAAACAGCTCTTTCTTGTTCTTTGCCTTAGAGATTCCCACAGAAGAGCCTGCATTTGCCGGCTTTACAAAGAACGGGTATCCTTTTTTCAGGTGAGACTCAACCTCTTCCAGCGTTCCCTCCGGATCCGAGGCAAAGGTGTAGCGGTCTGTCAGATAGTAATCTGCCTGCTTCACTTTGGTTCCGCTGATAATATGTTTGGTAATCGCCTTATCCATGCATGCAGCAGATGCGGTTGTACCTGTCCCTACATACGGGAGCTTCGCCAGATCCAAAAGTCCCTGCAGTGTCCCGTCTTCTCCGTACTTTCCGTGCAGGACAGGGAAAACCGCCTGCAGTTCTATGGTGTCAGCCGTCCCGTCTTCGTTCAAAACCATCAGCCCTTTACATGCAGGATCAGGAAGAATGGCTGCTCTTCGATTGGAGGGATCTTCCTCCCAGGTTCCGTTTTCTACATGGGAAACAGGGGAATCGGTTAAAAACCAGTTCCCCTCTTTTGTAATTCCCACTTTATAAACTTCATATTTACTGTCATCAAGATGACTCAATACAGAGGCCGCTGACATACATGACACCTCATGCTCCGATGACGCGCCTCCGAATAAAACCAGTATTTTTTGTTTCATCACATTCCCTCCCACAGAAGTTACCACATACCTGTAACACTTGAAATACTGTTGCTGATTTCTTTTACTGTGTCAGTAGGCTGGTAATTCTGTTGTTTGAAAAATTCTTCATGAAGCTTGATTACATTCCGCTCCAATGTCACCGGCGGTCCATACCAAATGTTGTTATGGGTCCAGTCCGCCCAGTCATACGGCCAGCTGGTACTGCTGGTAATCTTATAGGATGTCAGTTCCAGCAGAATTTCCATCATCTGTCCGGTCGTCATATTGGTCTTAATATCCGGAAGGATCTCATTGGCAATGCTGTTGAGCTTTGTCAGGCTCAGCCCCTTTGCCTTTTCAAATGCTGCGGAAAGTACAATCTTCATACGTTCATTTCGCCTGTGGTCCCCTTCACTGGAGTCCTTACGGATTCTTGCATAAGTTACGGCCTGCACGCCATTGAGCGTCTGCATTCCGGCTTTGCGTATTTTTTTCTTCGGGCCGCCGATATTTTTCTGTGTATCTCTGATATATTTATTCATCTCATTGATTTCAGATTCCTGAATATCAATATCAAGTCCTCCCAGTGCATCTACGGTATCCGCAACTGTTTTCCAGTTGACAACTACCACTTCCTCGCAGTTGAGATCCAGATTCCTGTTTATAGTCTGCAGCGTCTGAGGCGGACCGCCATAATAATAAGCATGGGTCATTTTGTCCAGTCCGAAACTGTCTCCCAGGCTGACATATGTATCTCTGTACAGGGAAACGAGACGCACATGATTTGTCGTTTTGTCTATGCTTGCAATAATCATTGCATCGCTTCTGGTCTGGGTATCATCCTCCATGTCTCTGGCATCGATTCCAAGAAGTGCAATATTTCTGTAATTCTTCAGTTCTTTTGCAACTCTGGCGTCGATTCCAAGCGCTTTCCGGTTTACCTGAACTTGTCCTACCATATCCAGTTTCGTATGGACAACTGTCAGCCCGGCGCCGATTACTCCTCCCAGAAAAATAACCAGAACCAGCAAAGTCAGTACGGCTATAAGCAGCTTCCTATTTGTTCTGCCTTTTTCAGGCGCCTTCTTCTGCTTCTTTTTTTTCTGTTTTTTTGTTTTGTTCTTGTTGCTTCTGCCGCCGTCTTCAAGTGCGCTGTTCAGTGCACGGCTAAGTTCTTTATCCTCTGCGGCATATGCAGTATCTGTATGATTATGTTCAGAGCCCATTCGGATTTCTCCTTTCTGTCTCTTTTTTTCTTAAAAAATATCGTCTAATTCCCACCCTTTGTCATTTAGATAAAATAACGTTCCTATTATATCAATATTGCTGTAAAATTGCAACTAAAACACATATTTTA
>CAUWJW010000246.1:0-3459 GCA_963558985.1 uncultured Clostridia bacterium
AGCAGGTGTACACTTTGGACACCAGACAAGAAGATGGAACCCTAAAATGGCTCCTTACATCTTTACAGAAAGAAACGGAATCTATATCATCGACCTTCAGAAAACTGTAAAGAAGATTGAAGAAGCTTATGAATTTATGAAAGAAGTCGGTGCTTCCGGCAAGCCGATCCTGTTCGTAGGAACTAAGAAACAGGCGCAGGCAGCAATCGTAGATGAAGCAAAGAGATGCGGACAGTTCTACGTAAATCAGAGATGGCTGGGCGGAATGCTGACAAACTATAAAACAATTTCAGCCAGAATCAAGAGACTGCGCGACATTCAGGCAATGGAAGAAGACGGCACATTCGAAAAGCTTTCTAAAAAAGAAGTCAGCAAACTGAGACTGGAACTGGAAAAACTGGAAAAATTCCTGGGCGGTATCAAAGATATGAAAGGGATGCCGGGAGCAATTTTTGTTGTTGACCCTAAGAAGGAAAAGATTGCAGTAAAAGAAGCCAGAATCCTTGGAATTCCAATTGTAGGTATTGTAGATACCAACTGTGACCCTGATGATGTGGATTATATCATTCCTGCAAATGATGACGCTATCCGTGCAGTAAAACTGATTGCCGGCAAAATGGCAGATGCTGTAATTGAAGCAAACCAGGGTGAAAGCTTCGATGAAGGAGAAACCGAAGGCTCTGCAGAAGCAGCAGAACAGGAGAACCCGGAAGAAGAAGCGGAAGCAAAAGCAGAAGAAGCTGCAGAATAATCGAGGAGGATATAGAAGATGGCTGTAACAGCACAATTAGTAAAAGAACTGCGTGAAATGACCGGCGCAGGCATGATGGACTGCAAAAAAGTTTTAGTTGAAACAGATGGAAATATCGATAAAGCGGTTGAGCTGCTGAGAGAAAAAGGTCTTGCAAAGGCTGCAAAGAAGGCAGGCAGAATTGCCGCAATGGGTCTTGTAAAGACTGCATTTGCTGCAGATGGAAAAGCGGCTGCGATTATTGAGGTAAACTCTGAAACAGACTTCGTTGCAAAGAACGAAGAATTTGTAAATTTTGTAGATACGCTGGCAAAGATGGTATTAGAATCAGATGTTGCTGATATGGATGCCTTCATGGCGCTTCCTTATGAAGGTGAAGGAACTGTACAGGATGCTCTGAATAATAAGATTGCTACCATCGGCGAAAATATGAATATCAGAAGATTCCAGAAACTGGCTGATCCGGGAGTTGTTTATACCGGATACATCCACGGCGGCGGAACTATTGGCGTAATCGTTGGACTGGAAACAGAAGCAACTGCTGAAGAAATTCAGGCAACAGGAAAAGACGTGGCTATGCAGGTTGCGTCCATGAATCCGAAATTCCTGGATGAAACTCAGGTAGATCCGGCATGGCTGGAATCTGAAAAGGAAATTGCAAAACAGCAGCTTCTCAATGAAGGAAAGAAAGAAGAACTGCTGGATCGCATCATCCCTGGAAAGGTAAAGGCTATCCTGAAGGAAGTATGCCTGGTTGACCAGAAGTTTGTTAAGAACGGAGACCTGACAGTTGCACAGTATGTTTCCGAAGCAGGAAAAGAACTGGGCAAAGACATGAAGGTTGCTGCAATGGTTCGTTTTGAAGTAGGCGAAGGAATCGAAAAGAAAGAAGAAGATTTTGCAGCAGAAGTTGCAGCACAGCAGGCAGCAGCTGCTAAGAAATAGAACGCTGCCCGTATCTGTGATACGACGTATAACAGATGAAATAAAAAATTGACTTAAAAACCTTGAAAACACCGTCATCGGAGTTTTCGAGGTTTTTGTTTTCAATCGCCTTTTTTAGAAGAACGAATATCATCAGCTGGATTTTTGATCTAAACTTCTTTGCTTTTTCTGCGAAGAAATCTGAAATCCCTTTACATTCCATAAGCAGAAAGTTATACTTAATAGCGGTTAGATAGAAAAAATGTAGTCAGGAGAAGAAACATGCAGAACAACAATACCAAAATCATATATCTGCTTCTGGGACCGGCTCTGTTTCTAATGTGTATATTCCTGCTTCCGGAGGCTGTTTTTTCAACAGCAGAAGCCAGGGGTGCAGTAGGGACAATTGTCTGGATGGCCTTTTGGTGGATCACAGGACCTGTAGACTTTGCAGTAACAGGATTTATCCCCGTCGTGACCAACGCTTTTCTTCAGATGGCGGATATGTCGCTAGTGATTGCCAACTATGCAGATGAAATTATTTTGCTGCTGCTGGGCGCATCGCTCATCACAGCAGTATGGGAAGAAACAGGACTGGACAAGCGGATTGCCGCAAAATTTCTTTCACTCATCGGAAACAATATGCGAGGACAGATTGCCTTCTGGTTCCTTTTGACAACGATTTTATCATCTGTACTTCCCAATGCAGTGGTGTGTGCAGAAATTACACCCATTGCAGTTTCCATGCTGCGGTATGTAGGAATTCATGATATCGGAGAAAATAAAAACGGCTCTATGATTCTGCTGACAATCGCTTATGGAGCGGGGATTGGCGGTCTGGCATCACCCCTTGGAGGCGCAATGAATCTAGTTGCCGTAGGCTATCTGCAACAGGTGACAGGGAAAGAATTTATGTATGCTGAATGGGTAGTGCGATTCCTTCCGATTATGCTGGTGCTAGTAGTAAGCAATATTGCCTACCTGATGCTGTGCTGCAAAAAAGGTGATGACCTGGGAGGATCCAGAGAGTACTTTACTGAGCAATACAAATCCATGCCTAAAATGACAAGAGAAGAAAAATGGGCACTGGGGGCCTTCCTGGTGGCGACAGTTTTATCCTTCAGCAGACAGCTGTATGAGGACTATCTGCCTGGCCTGAAGCCTGCGTATGTATTTATAACCTGTGCAGTACTGTGCTTTGTAGTAAGAAGAAAAGACGGCTCAGGCCTTATTACCTGGAGATTTGCCCAGAGAAAAGTTGTTTGGGATTTGCTGTACATTTTTGCAGGCGGACTTGCTGCAGGAACCCTAATCAACGAAAGCGGCGCAGCTGAGGATATTGGAAAAGCTATGGCAGATGCAAACCTCACCGGAGGATTTCTGACTGTACTAGTGATTATTACCGTTACACTTCTTATGTCAGATGTGACCAGTAATACAGCTACAGCTGCAGTAGCGCTTCCGATTGTAATCAGTATTGTAGACGGAATTGGACTGAACCCGATTCCTTATATATACATCGCAGTGATAGGAGTCAATCTTTCCTATATGCTGCCGACCTCGATTCGCGCCATTCCTGTGGGATACGGAATGAAGCCGAAGTTTATGCTCAAACGAGGGATACCGCTGACCGTTATCGTAATTGTACTTATGTCAGTCCTCGGATACCTGCTGTTGCACTACTGGTCTGCATTCAGCACCGTTTAACTGCATGCAATAATAAAAAAACGAAAAAACTCGAAAAAACAAGGGAAAAAGGTATTGACAAAGGGAGGTAGAGGTGG
>CAUWJW010000247.1:0-3415 GCA_963558985.1 uncultured Clostridia bacterium
TTCTGTAACAGAGAAAGTATAACCCTGGATCTTCACAGTTCCCGGAACAGATACGGCTGTAAATGTATTTTTGCTCGGAGCCATGTAGGTCACTGTACCTCCTGTGCGGGCGGATTTTGTGATCTTATACTTGGCGGTTCCCACTTGGAAGGTCTTTCCTTTGGCCGGAAGCGGCTTCACTGTGTAAGTGAAGGTCTGTACAGGACTCGGCTTTCTGCCGTACTGCATCACTCTTGCCTTTACGACAAACTTTCCGGCTTTTGCCGGAGCTTTGATCTTGTTAAGGCGAAGAGAGGCATTGCTGTAGTTATTGTAATTATACAAATCAGACATTCTGGTAGGTTCTTTTCCATCTGTTGTATAATAAATAGGATCGCTGGTCATCTTTGCTTTGGAAAGCTTGATCTCCTGCCCCGGCTGTATGGTTGACCCACTGGCGATATTTGCTTTGATTCCTCCTGCAATGGTGCTTGGAGTGCCTGCATTTACAATGATCTTTCCTCCCAACATATATTTGACTGAATAAGTCAGGCTCTGCTCATTCGGGGAGAGCTGTCCAAAGCACAGGCGGTTATCATTTTCATATCCGAAGTCAATCAGCACCGGAACTTCCACTCTGTCTTTCAATGCCGCAGCATTGACCTTCCCGTTAATACAATCCTTTGCATGCGGATAATGATAGCGGGTTCCAAACAGGTCTTCAACAATATACGGAAGCAAGAGACCGTCATAAGCCCCGAAGCGAATGAGGGATTTAGGATCCAGCTTATCTGCCGGATAGCCGGCTCCTGCCAGAATATCCCGCACATCGGGACCTTCAGCCTCTTCAATGGCCTGATATGTATTATAAGAGTTGTAGCTGCTGTAGGCCTCTGCCTTTTTCTTTGGAAGCTGATCAAGTTCTGCCTTTGTATAGGTTTTTACTACATTACTTGATGTTCCATCACAAATCCGAAGTGCATAATCGTAAACATATATGGTACAGCTTGCAGACCGGTTCTTATCTGCTGCAGACACTGCTGTAATCCGGGTCTCACCCTCCCCTGCTGCTGTGACTAATCCATTTTCGTCTACTTTTGCGATCTCCGGATCATAGCTCGTCCATTTTACCTGCTGGCTCACGCCCCCACTGCCTTTGACCTCTGCCTTCAGCTCCACTGTTTCATTGGAAGTTCCTTCTAAATATACCGTCTGTTTGTCCAGAGAAACGCCTGTCACAGTTGCTGCAAAGGAAGCTGCAGGTGCCAGTACAGTCAGCATCATGCATGCAATCACAATGGAGCAAATGCGTTTGCTTTTCATCTTCATTTGTTACCATCCTTTCTTTATAGCTTCTTTTTCTTTACAGAAGAATAATCCCCGTATACCTTCATGCCTTTTGCCTGCTTATAGGCACGGACTTTTACATAGCAGCACTTTCCTTTCTTCAGGCTTTTCAGGCTCTTTTTCACAGTCGTGCCCTTCTTTACCAAAGTGCTTTTAGTTCCACTTTTTTTAAAGTTTGCATTTGTGGAGTAGAGAATCTGATAGCCGCTTGCGCCGGAAACTCTGCTCCATGTTACATTAAGAGACTTTCCGCTGCCTTTCTTCACACTTTTCAGCTTTGGCTTTGTCGGAACCGGTTTTGCGGCCCGCACTGCAGAATAGCTGCTGTAAAGCTTTCCGGAAGCTGTATCTTTGTATGCACGGATCTTGTAGCTGTACTTTTTCCCGGAAGTCAGTTTTTTTGCTGTATACTTCGCTGTGGCTCCCTTTGAAATAAGTACGGATTTTTTTGTGGTGAGATTATAAATCTCGTATCCGTCTGCATCCGGTACAGCCTTCCACCGGAGTGCTATGCTGTCATGACCGGCACTTGCCGCCTGCAGAGAAGCCGGTGCCTCTGGCATGGTTTTTACATCTACACCCCAGTAGTCTGCAATATGCGTATCGGGTCCGTAGAAGCAAAACTCCGTCCGGCTCCTGATCCTTTCCTTTGCTGCAGCTGCATCGGAAAGTTCTTCGGTTCCGTCATAGGCAACAAAGCATCGCTTCATTTCCTTGCAGCTGATGGTTTGATATGCCGTTCCGTCTTCTGCCGTTTTGGCCTTTGTCCGGATAAAATCTCCCTCTTTCAGGCGGATTCCCTTTGCTGCCAGAAGTTTTTCCAGCGGGATTCCGGTCAAGTGTGCAACTGTCTTTACGCCTTTCCTGTCATAATGATACACGGCCTGATACTGTCCTGCATGGATTACATCGCCGATGGTATAGTTATAATCTTTTCCATTGATGGTTGCGGTAAAAACAACAGAAGGCACTACAGTTGCACTGGTAATGGCATCAAACTGAATCTGATTTACATTCTCCGACCAGGCTCCTGCATTAACCTGTTTTTCTGTTTCCTGCCCCAGGCGAAGTGAAGGAAGTTTTCCTTTCTGCAGTTCCAAAACAGGCTTCACTTCAGTGGGAAATGCTGCATCTAAATATGCATATCTCTTTGATGCAAAGATATCCTTTATTTTTTCTTCGCTCCCGTCTTTTGAAACGACTCTCAGCCGGTTTTTGGATGTGGGAGACAAAGAAACCCCCAAACAGTCTGCCACTTCTTCCAGATTCAGACCGGCAGCCTGCCGGACAGCCGTTTTTCCGGCGGAATCCCGCAAGGTATAGGTATCTTCCCTCCAGTAACGCTCCGGATTGCCTGAACCAAAGAATGCTGCAGCGGAGTCCCCATCCTGTATCGTATCCAGATCATTCTGCGTCAGCGCTTTCCAGCTTTTCTGCAGACCATCTCCGTTTTTCACTGATTCACCGAAAATCAGAAACACTGGCTGTTCTTTCTCCGGAACTTTTTCAAAGGAAAGTCCGTTTTCTGCTGTTTTGTGCTGAAAATCAGAGGCTGCGAAAACCGGTTCCAAAGAAGTAAAACTGCACGCCGCTGCCATGCACAGCGCTGTTATTGCCGCCAGACCTCTTCGTCCGGCTTTTGTTATTCCTATCATTTGTTCTATCCTCTATAGAAGCAAGGGAGGCTCCTTTTGCCGTAAACCTCCCTTTCTCATTACCCTATTTTTTTACTTTGACTGTTTTTACTGCACTGAACGCACCGTAAACTTTCTTTCCATCCATCGTTTTATAAGCACGTACCTTCACATAGTATTTCTGTCCTTTTTTCAGCTTTGTCAACGTTGCTTTTGTGGTCTTGTTCTTTGTTACCAGCTTGGACTTGACATTTTTGCTGAAAGCTTTGTTTGTCGCTGCAAATACTTTGTAACCGGAAGCTTTTGCATCTCTCTTCCAGCTTGCTGTTACTGCGCCTTTCTTTGTGTTCTTGACGGTTTTGAGCACTGCTTTCTTTGGTCCTACATATACGGTGCAGGATGCTTTTTTGTTTCCGTCTGCAGTTGTTGCTGTGATGGTGGTTTTTCCCTGTGCT
>CAUWJW010000248.1:0-3397 GCA_963558985.1 uncultured Clostridia bacterium
GCCGTGCAAGTGGGAGCGGCCAACCTGGTGAACCCGTTTGCATGCAAAGAGATTATAGAGGAGCTTCCAAAGATAATGGAAGAACTTAAGATAGAGAAACTGGAAGATATTGTAGGAATCGCATAGGAGGTACGATTATGGGAAAAGATGTAATCATCGCACTGGACTTTAAAAACGGACAGGAAGCACTCGCCTTTTTAGACCGTTTTCCGGAAAGGCAGCTGTATGTGAAAGTAGGCATGGAACTTTACTATGCAGAAGGACCTTCCATTATTCGGGAAATCAAAAAAAGAGGGCATAAGCTATTTCTGGATCTGAAACTCCATGACATACCAAACACTGTAGAAAAGGCTATGGCAGTACTGTCCCGCCTGGATGTGGACATGGTCAACCTGCATGCAGCCGGAACCATTGATATGATGAAGGCAGCACTTCGGGGGCTGACAAGAGAAGACGGCACAAGACCCCTTCTCATTGCTGTGACACAGCTGACTTCTACCAGTCAGGAGCGGATGACAGAGGAGCTGCTCATTGAAGAGGATATTGACAAAGTTGTAATTAAATACGCAGAAAATGCAGACGTAGCAGGACTGGACGGAGTTGTATGCTCCCCTCTGGAAGCAGAGAAGATTCATGAGGCCTGTGGAAGAGATTTTCTTACCGTAACCCCGGGCGTGCGCTTTGATACGGACGCAAAAGGAGATCAGGTGCGGGTAACTACTCCGGCAAAAGCAAAGGAACTGGGTTCTGACTACATTGTAGTGGGAAGACCCATTACGCAGGCAGAGGATCCTGCAGCTGCATATGATCGCTGTGTAAAAGAATTTGTGGAGGTATCGCAATGAAAAAAGAAATCGCAAAAGGACTGCTGTCCATCGGAGCTGTATTTTTAAGACCGGATGAGCCTTTTACCTGGGCAAGCGGCATCAAAAGCCCCATCTACTGTGACAACCGTCTGACGCTTACAGCGCCGGAAGTGCGCATCAAGGTGGAAGAAGGGCTGGCACAGATCATAAGGGAGGCTTACCCGGAATGTGAAGTGCTGATGGGTACCAGCACAGCAGGCATTGCCCATGCAGCCATTACAGGTCATATTCTGGATCTGCCTATGGGATATGTGCGGGGTTCTGCCAAAGATCACGGCAGGACCAACCAGATTGAAGGAAAGCTGGAAAAAGGGCAGAAAGTAGTTGTAATTGAGGATCTTATTTCTACAGCAGGCTCTGTCCTGGACACAGTAAAAGCACTTCGTGAGGCGGGCGCAGAGGTTCTTGGCATTGCCAGCATCTTTACATACGGAATGGAAAAAGGCAAGAAAAGAATGGCAGAGGCGGATATCCGCAACATCAGTCTGTGCGATCTGGACACACTGGTGGAAGTGGCAGCAGAAGAAAACTATATCAGGCAGGAAGATGTAAAACGGTTACTGACATTTAGAGACAATCCTTCTGATGAAGGGTGGATGAAAGGAGACAAATAATGGGGGAATCCATACGCAACTTAATCAGTATTTTAGACATGTCCATTGAAGAAATCGACCATCTGATCCAAGTGGCAGATGACATTGTGGCAAACCCGAAGGAATATATTGACATTTGCAAAGGCAAGAAACTGGCGACACTTTTCTTTGAACCAAGTACAAGAACAAGACTCAGTTTTGAAGCTGCCATGCTGGAACTGGGCGGATCGGTACTGGGATTTTCTGAGGCTTCTTCAAGCTCAGCCGCAAAGGGAGAGAGCGTAAGCGACACCGTGCGTACAGTAGGCTGCTATGCAGACATTATTGCCATGCGCCATCCAAAGGAAGGAGCCCCGATGGTAGCGGCAAGAAGAACTACTGTGCCAATCATTAACGCAGGGGACGGCGGTCACTTCCATCCGACCCAGACACTGACAGACCTGCTGACAATTAAAAGAAAAAAAGGACAGCTGGGTAACATTACCCTGGGACTTTGCGGTGACCTTCAGTTTGGAAGAACCGTACACTCCCTCATTGAAGCCATGCTGCGCTATCCAAATGTGAAATTTGTGCTTATCTCTCCGGAAGAACTGCGGGTTCCGGAATATATCCGCGAAAAATTAAGAAAAGAAGGCGCCCAGTGGACTGAGGTGGAAAGCATGGAAGAAGTGATGCCGCAGCTTGATGTGCTGTACATGACTCGTGTTCAGAGAGAGCGTTTCTTTAATGAAGAGGATTATGTAAGACTGAAAGATACATACATTCTGGATATGGACAAGCTGGAAAATGCCAAGAAGGATCTGACCATTATGCATCCGCTCCCAAGCGTAAATGAAATTTCCGTAAAAGTGGACGATGACCCGAGAGCATGCTATTTTGAACAGGCACTCTGCGGAAAGCACATTAGAATGGCACTGATCTTGAATCTGTTAGGTATCAAATAAGGGGGGAAACTGCAATGAATATTGACGGAGTAACAACAGGAATCGTTTTGGATCATATTACAGCAGGAAAAAGTATGCAGATCTATAAGTACTTGGGTCTGGACAAGCTGGACTGCAGCGTGGCAGTGGTACAGAATGTGCGCAGCAGCAAATACGGAAAAAAGGACATCATTAAGATTGATGATGAAATCGAACTGGATTTTGAAATGCTGGGCTATATTGACAGCAATATTACAATCAATATGGTAAAAGACGGGAAGCTGCTGAAAAAGGAGCATCTGGCTCTTCCTGAGACGCTGACGGATGTGATTCAGTGCAAGAACCCCAGATGCATCACTTCTGTGGAGCAGGAGGTTACTCATGTGTTTAAGCTGGCGGACAGGGAGAAGAAAATCTACCGCTGCGCTTACTGTGATGTAGAGCACAAGGAGTACAGATAAATGCAGGAACTCATACAGGCGGGCGATCGGACCTGGTATCTGCAGGGACCTACAATTATAGGGTTTTACCGGCTGAATGATAAGGAAGTCTGTGTCATTGATACAGGGGAGGGAAAAGAAGACGCTCTCAGAATCCAGTCTGTGCTGGAAAGCAGGGGCTGGGAACTGAAGTTTATTCTCAATACCCATACCCATATTGATCACCTGGGCGGCAATGACCATCTGATGAGTCTGTGGGGCTGCCCTGCATATTCGACGAATATCGGAAATGCTTTTGCCAATTATGAGGATATGGAGGCGGCCTACATGTACGGCGGTGCTCCCTGCGGTTCTCTGCGCAAGGTGTTCAAGCACCCGGGTCCCATTGGCTTTCGGGATATTGAAGCGTTCGATCTGCCGGAAGGCATGGAATACATCATTTTGCCGGGGCACAGTTTTGGCATGATTGGGATTCGCACATCGGATGATGTGTGGTTCCTGGGAGACAGTGTGCTGAACAGCCAGAGCCTTGAAAAATACGGATTCGGCTATCTGGTGGATGTGCAGGGCTACCT
>CAUWJW010000249.1:0-3384 GCA_963558985.1 uncultured Clostridia bacterium
GCGAAAAAAATCATAAATACCCAGATAAAACAATAGACAGCAGCACTTCCCAGATCCTCCTTAAGGACAATGAGGATAAAGGGAGAAGCGTATAGGGCTGCAAGAAAAATACCCTGCAGTCTGCAAAGAGAGTTACGGTGTCTGGAAAAGTAATCAGCCATTAAAACAGTAAAAGAAATTTTTACAGGTTCTGATGGCTGGAAGGTGGTAAAACCGAGATCAATCCAGGAGCGGGCGCCGTAAGAGACAATTCCCAGTCCCGGGATATAGACGGTCAGAAGAAACAGCAGAGAGCCTATATACAAGATTTTGCTCATATTTTCATATTTTCGATAATCACAAAGAATTACTGCAGCAGCAGCGAAAAAACCAAGTATATAAGCTGCGGACTGAATGGCAAGATCACGTACAGATAAGTGACCGTGCTTAAACGATATGCTTGTAATCATTAAGAGGCTGATACCTGCAAGACATATAACGGCAAAAAGCAAAGGCTTGTCCGCTTTTTTCCACAATTTCCAATAACTGTTCATCCATTCCCTTTCATAACCTTGACGAGTCAGCGGTAAAACATTATAATACTAATGTGTGATTTTATAAGTAAAATTATTACGTAATGCAGAATTTTTATTATATTTACAAGATGAAATCAAAAGCAAAAGAAACAAGAAGAAAAAATGAAAAGGAGGTGTCTGAATGGCAAACATCATTATAACCATAGTGATAGCAATTATAACCCTGGTAATAGGGATTTTAATCGGATATATAATACGAAAGACAGTAGGCGAAAAGGCCATCGGCAGTGCTGAACAAAAGGCTAAAAATCTCATACTGGATGCAGAAAATCGGTCCGAGACCATTCGTAAGGAATATATCTTAGAGGCGAAAGAGGAGGCGCATAAGTTAAGGAGCGATGCAGATCGGGAGATCCGGGAGCGCCGTTCGGAAATTTCAAAATCAGAACGCAGACTCATACAGAAAGAAGAATCCATTGACAGAAAACTTGAAAATATAGAGAAAAAAGAAGAAAGCATTACAAATAAAGAACAGGGAATCATAGCAAAGCGCAAAGAGCTTGACAGTGTAGTAGAAAAGCAGATGGAAGAGCTGGAAAAGATTTCTGGATATTCGGTAGAGGAAGCAAAAGCAATCCTGCTGGAAAATACAGAAAAAGAGATTCGCTACGAAGCATCTGTTATGATTAAGGAAATCGAATCAAAGGCAAAAGATGAGGCGGATAAAAAGGCAAAGGAAATTATTACCGGTGCCATACAGCGGTGTGCTGCCGATCATGTGGCAGAGAGTACAGTCTCTGTAGTTCCTCTTCCCAATGATGAGATGAAAGGCCGGATTATCGGCAGAGAAGGAAGAAATATCAGAGCAATTGAGACTTTAACGGGAATCGACCTGATTATTGACGATACACCGGAAGCTGTTATCCTTTCCGGATTTGATCCGGTAAGAAGAGAGGTTGCCCGCTTGTCTTTGGAAAAACTTATTGTGGACGGGCGGATTCATCCGGCTCGGATTGAAGAAATGGTGAAGAAATCCGAACGGGAAGTGAATGCCATCATCAAGGAAGAAGGCGAACAGGCCACATTTGAAGTGGGAATACATAATCTGCATCCGGAGCTGGTGAAACTGCTGGGCAGACTGAAGTACCGTACTTCCTACGGGCAGAATGTGCTGAAGCACTCTATTGAAGTCGCTCATCTGGCGGGGCTGATGGCCGGTGAACTGGGACTTGATATTACATTAGCAAAACGGGCAGGTCTGCTTCATGATATCGGAAAAGCTATTGACCACGAAAAAGAAGGAACGCATGTGGATCTGGGTATGGAAGTGCTGAAGAAATATAAAGAGTCTGAAGCTGTAATCAATGGCATGGCTGCGCACCATGGAGACTACGAACCGAAATCCATGGAAGCTGTGCTTATAGCTGCAGCCGATGCACTTTCGGCAGCAAGACCGGGAGCAAGAAGAGAAACGCTGGAAACTTATATCAAACGTTTGGAAAAATTGGAGGAAATTGCAAACACTACCCCGGGAGTAGACAAGTCCTTTGCAATTCAGGCTGGACGTGAGATTCGTATTATAGCAAAGCCGGAAGAAGTGACAGATGAGTCCATTGTATTTCTGGCCAGAGATATCTCTAAGAAAATCGAATCTGAACTGGAGTATCCGGGACAGATTAAGGTTAATGTGGTTCGGGAAACAAGAGCCATTGACTACGCAAAATAAATTAAAATTAAATCGGAGCCATTGTGCGGGCATCTGCCCGGAGTACAATGAACTCCGATTTTTCTTTGTTTTTCAGTTTGAGCGGGCAGTAAGTAGAATCACTTTCCGGTCTTTACATGTCTGCGTTTTTTTTCTTTTTCAATATCTGTCGGAAGGTAAATGACAGACGCCGGTTCCTCTTGCTTCTGATCAGGCGTTTCTTTCCGTTCATCCTGTCTGATAAACTTTTCTGAATGAGAGGTAAAATACAAGTAAGCTAAAAGCCCTGCAACGACTAATAATCCTAAAATAATAAGCGGCATATCCAGCGCCTCCCTTCATATACAAAATTCTGTTTTTTAAATGATATTTCTCAGTCTTTTTTCACGTTCCAGATCTTTTGGCAAATGAATGATTTTTGATGAATAGGGGAGCCTTTTAGAAGATGCTCCACGCATATTTCTGATAATTTCAAACATGGCCAGCAGACCGTTAATGACTAAAACACCCAGAATAATAAACGGCATAAAAAATTCTTCCTCCTATCTTATAAATTTTATTTTATCATGTTTTTGCAGTTCTTGCTAAAAAAAATAAAAGTTTTTTGTAAATCTTATTTTGTGCAAATATATGAGGTCTATACGAAAGAAATTCTGCCCGGACTTGCAGGGCTGTCGATGGGTGGTGTATACTATAGTTTAAAGTGTGACGAAAGGAGGCGGCAGAGATATGGTAACTATCACAGTTACAGCACCTTGCGGCCATATGGGCGGATTGATTGTCAAAATGGCTGATCGGCGGGACAACATTCGGATTGCAGGCGGGATTGGTCCGGCAGGGCGTAATTACATCGGGCAGGATATCGGTCTTGCGGCAGGTCTGGGGCACAAGCTGGGAGCATTGGTTTATGATGACCCGGAAGCTGCAGTAAAGCAATGTGATGCGGTAATCGATTTTTCTACGGTGGAAACATCCCTGGAAGTTTTGAACGTCTGCAGAAAATATAAAAAAGCCTTTGTCTGCGGGACTACCGGATTTTCCTCTCAGCAGGAAGCTGCTTTTTTTAAGGCTGCAGAAGAAATTCCGGTATTAAAGGCTGCAAACACTTCCTATGTGGTGAATGTGATGCGAAAGCTGCTGGGGATGGCGGCTGCTTCGCTGAAA
>CAUWJW010000250.1:0-3382 GCA_963558985.1 uncultured Clostridia bacterium
TGAACCGACTCTCCCTGCTGCCTTGCTGCTGTAATCGTTTCTGCCCCGGCCGTTTCCACATACACATAAACCTGCTGCTCTTTTGGCGAGCGGAAAGTAAGCTGCACAGAGCCCGCCTGCTCCTGTTCCGCACTGCTGCAGCGGATTTTGCCCTGCTCATAGGCACCTGAAACCACGCCCTTCCCCCGGATCTGCGGTGCAGCAAACGAACGGAAAATATCCCTGTCAGTCTCTGATGCCAGTTTCACAAAGTCGTTAAGGACGCAAAATGGATTCTCCTGATCCAAATCCCAGGAATCCATCACCTGCGAAGGCACCATATATCCCAGCGACAGATCATATCTGTTTTCATACAGTGTTGTTGTTTCTTTTCCTCCTGCAAGGGACAGACCGCCGCTGTCTTCCAGCGGACGCCCCTTTCCTATTATATACTTTACATTGAACATCGCATTGGCTGCCGGTGTGGTCATCACATAGTTATATCTGTTCTTTACATTCTCCCCTTCCATGCCTATGTGCTCCATGAAATAAGAGACATCGCCATTAACCGTAGAAGAAAATTGAGAAACGCCGGGATAGTGATAAAGCATCGGTGCATTAAGAATGAGCGGATCAGCCACCTCCATGCGGTAAAATCCCGGATCCTTTTTCCTTGTACTTTGCACAAGACTGCGGATTTCCTCGCTTTCAGAAAAATATTCAGCGCGATTTGTGAAGCTGACATTCTCCACTGCAATGGCAGTCTGGTTCATCATCTCCGCACAGACAATCATAAGAAGCAAAAATCCCATAAGTGCTTCTTTCTGCTTTCCCGTGCGGTATACACAAAGAAATGCAGTATATACCAGAAGCAAAAATAATCCTGCATATATGAATTCCGGTTTTAGTTTATCGCTGCTGAGTTTTTCTGCCAGCAGCATATAAACAGCTATCCCTGCTGCAATTCCCGCCAGCTGTTTGAACGAAGTCTCACGAAGGTGAAGATACGCTTCATAAGCCAGGCTGACCAGAAGAAATGACACTACAAAAGAATACCTGTAAGGCAGCTGATTTGGAAAGTGGAGCCCATGCCACAGAAAGTCCAGTTTGTTCCAGTTGAGACTCAGCAGGAGAAAAGCCAGCATTGCACAGTTGAGAATTTTTTTCCGGGCAGAAATTCTGCGGCAGAAAAGAAAGCAAAAGAAGAGCATTACAGAGATCAGGCCACAGTAAATGTTTGGCAGTCCCTCTCGCACTGTCAGTTCTGCATCAGGCAGAAGGTTGGTCAGTATGTCAAAGAGCGGATTGTAGAAAACAGAGTCGACAGGCATTTCTGAGTCAATATAGTAGGTATTTTGCAAATTGAGAAAGGTAGGAAGCAGTGTGATACCTGCTATAAAGATCCCTGTTACTGAGCAAAGGATTGCTTTTCCTGTAATTCGAAGGCAGCCTCCGGCTCCCCTTTTTACGCTGCGCGAAAAGTACAAAACCGGATAGTAAAACAGGATAAAGATGCAGACCATTCCCCCGATGTAATAGTTCGTAATCATCATGGCTGCAAGAGAGATGGTATAAAGTTTAAAATCTCCCCGGTCCAAAAGCCGGTTCAGTCCCAGCATGCACAAAGGAAGAACTGCCACTACATCCAGCCACATGAGGCACCAGTAATAGCCCATGGTATAGGAACAGAGTGCATACAGGCAGGAAAAGGCGACGATCGACCAGTCGTTTTTTCCGTGCATCCCTCTGAGGCAGACGGCCATAAATGCCCCCGCAAGACCGATCTTAATGAGTATGATAACTGTAACTGCCTCCATCAGATAGGCATCCGGCACAAAAATGGTGAAAAAGTACAGCGGGCTTGCTGCATAGTAGGACAAAAGCGCCAGAAAGTTTGTACCAAGTCCTCCGTTCCAGCTGTACAGCAGGCTGCCTCCATTCTGCAGCTTTTCGTGAAGCTCATCAATAAACGGGTAATACTGGTGGTACATATCTATCACTGCCGCCTGATTCTGTCCGAACGGAAAAAAATCCGCACCGGCAAAAGCGCCGAAAAGAAGTAAAGCCGGCACAAAAAATGCCAGAAGGATATAACGGTTTCTATATAAAAATCCCTTTTTGTTCCCAAGTGTAATCATTGCTCTGCTCCTTTACTCTGCCGGTAAGATTTCCATGCCGTTGACGGCTGTGATACGATCATTCCTGTCAATAAAAGCTGCCTGGATTTCTTTCTGGTTTTTCAAGAGTTCCCGGCTCTTTTCTTTTCCCAGCATAAGACAGATGGTACTCAATGCATCACAATCGGCGGAGGTCCCTTTTTTCCCTTTGACAACTGCTGCTTCCAGAGTGGTTTTCACTGGATAGCCGGTCTGCGCATCCAGAACATGATGATAAGTTTTTCCGTTTTCTATGAAAAAGCGTTCATATACGCCTGAGGTCACGATGGTTTCATCTGTCATATGGACGGCTCCTATTACTTCTGTTTTTTTGGAGTACGGTCTTTCAATCCCGATGGTCCACGGTGTATCCTTCTCTTTTTCTCCAAGGACAGCTACATTTCCCCCCAGGCTGATTACTGCCTGCTCTACGCCCTGCTTTTCCAGTGTTTCTATGACGCGATCCGCAATGTAGCCTTTGCCGATACCTCCCAGATCCAGCCTGGCCCGGGGATCTTCCATCTGCACTTTGTTCCCTGTGATTTTAATCTTTCGATAATCTACGGTCTCAGATGATGTGCGCAGCTTTTCTTTATACGGGACTCTTTTGGTCTCTTTAAAATCCCATAAATCAGATACTGCTCCGATGGTAATATCGAATTTCCCTTCGGAAAGTCTGCCGTACCGGATTCCTTTTTTTATCAGCTGCAGGGTTTCATCGCACACGGTTACGGCCTTTCCCTGTGCATGGTTGATCTTGTAGATATCGCTTCCTTTCACTGTTTTGCTTAGCATATCCTCGTATTTTCTGCAGCATGCAAAGGCTGCTTCCAGCGCTTTTTGTGCGTCTTCTTGTTTTTCGTTGTATACAGTCACGGTGCAGATGGTGTCCAGACAGAACTGATTTTCTGAAACCGGCGGCTCGCTTCCGCAGCCTGTATATGTTATAATGATACCTGCGCAAAGCACAAGCATCAGCATCCATTTTTTTAGTCTCATATTCATACCTCTAAGGAGTTTTTATGATTCGCAAAGCAGATATCATCCTGGCAGTTATTCTGATTGTGGCCGGACTTGCTGTAACTTATGCATTCTCTACTTCCGGCAGCACCGGAGAAATGGTCTGCATTACAGTTTCCGGCGAGGAGTATGCCTCCTACAGTCTGTCGGAAAACCGGACAGTTACTGTCAAAACGGATGATCATATAAATAAGATTACCATAAAGGATGGCCTTGTTTCAATGGCC
>CAUWJW010000251.1:0-3349 GCA_963558985.1 uncultured Clostridia bacterium
ACGCCCCTGTGTGGACTTTCACCACAGACTGACGGCTTGCCCGTCATACAACAAATCAGAGCACCTTAACAGGCACTCTGATTTGCTTTGTCAATCTATGCACGCATTATCCTTCTTCTCTCTTTTTCATATTAGCAAACAGCGTATCATACTTCTCCTGTGCAGAAACTGCATTGCGCTTTCTGCTGTTTCCCTTATAAAAGATCAGTCCGAGAAGACCCCATGCAATAATTACACAGATTCCTGCGTTGCCCACATATGCAGGTGACATAGGAAGAATACACATGATAAAGAGTATCACGCATACCGCCACACCCACACCTGCTATAAACTTCCCGCCTCTCAAGCGATACGGCCGCAGAAGATCCGGTTCCGTCCTGCGCAGTCTGATCAGAGCACGAGTATCATTAAACCAGCATACCATCAGCGCAACAGAAGTCATACTTGTCAGGGTACTGATTACAGCAGTCCCAAGGAACGGCCCTATACAGGAAAAGATTCCGCTGCAAATCAGTGCAAACCCGGGTGTTCCATGTTTTTCGTTCATTTCTGCAAACTTGGCAGGAAGCAGATGTGCCCTCCCAAGTCCCATCACAAGCCTTGGAGTTGCAATGAAAAATGCATTCCATGTAGTCATCAGTCCTGCAATAACACCAATCAGAATAAACAGATACAGACCTTCTCCCACAGCCCCCGGATAAATCAGCTTCAGTACATTGCCCGCTGCCGGTGTATCCAAGAATGCAGACTCCTGCCACGGATATGCCCCGCCCACAAAGAAAAGAATCAGAGCATAGGTGATGCCGGCCATAATCATCGAGATAAAAATCACCTTTCCGACACTCTTAACCGAGCCGGCAACATCTTCAATTCCCTGCGGTATCGTTTCAAATCCAAAGATAAAAAACGGAGCAATTGCAAACATCGCTACAACACCGCCAAAAAAACTATCGTGGCTGCCTACGCCTACATTCTGATAAACCGGCATCAAATTGCCAAAATCAAAACGGAAGGCACAGCACAGAATTGTCAGTACAATAGAGGCCAGCAGTATAATACAGAGAACCTTCTGAAATACAGCAGAGCTTTTTGCGCCAAACCAGTTAATGGCAAAAATCAGAAGCGCACATGCCTCACCCACCAGAAGAGACCGTAAATAAATAGGCGATCCTGCTATATAGTAAAGGATCGGACCCTCCTGAATCCCAGGAATAATCATTGCAAGAATATCATTAATATAAATGGCCTCCCACGGAAGCACTGCAGCAAATGCCATAATTGCCGACCAGCCTGAAATAAAAGCTGTTTTCTCCCCGAATGCCCGGTAACCAAAAGCCACACTGGATCCGGCCACCGGCAGCATAGGAGAAAGTTCCGCATAACACATTGCCACCGGAAGAACCAATATTAAAGTAAGCAAAAAACCTGCCGCTGCCGGGATCGGTCCTCCCGAGCTGGACATCCAGCTGTTCACAATAACTGCCCAGCCAACACCCACAATAGCTCCAAACCCTATTGTGAAAAAGTCAAATACACTAATTCCCTTATGCTTCATAGCGCACCTCCTTCTTTTTTTAAACAAGAATAAGAAGTGGAGTTCCTTCTATGATTTCAGTATAAACCTTATACCACACATAAAGTCAAGATTATTTTGAAAATTAATTATCTTTCATCTTTTCCTCTTTAAAACAAGGAAAAAAGAAGTTGACAAAGCAATCTGTTTTGTAGTATATTTTAGTTAGTTGATACTAACCTATAAAAACATGTCCGCAGGAATCACCTATTCCTTATTTTTTATTCATGCGGTTAGTTACAACTAACATTTTTCTTGAACCGGAGGTAGCTTATGTTAGACAAATATCTGATTGCACACTGTTCTCCCACATTGGCGGGGTTAAAAAGTGCCAATATATTTAATTACTCTTTCACTACTGTAACACAATTAGAAAAACAATTGGATGAGCATCGGGCATACCTTCAGCCAAAAGGAGTTTCAATCCGCCTGCTGCGGACTTCCGGCAGCAATGCCCTCATTTATGTATTCCGCAGCAGCAAGGTTCAGGAAGAGTTGAAAAAGCAGGGTGTTTCTGACTTCCTTTCAAGTTATGGCTATGAAACAGACCATCTCGAAGCTTGTCTGCATATTCTCAGCAAACGAGTGTCTTCTCACTTAGAATTTCCTCATGAGATCGGTCTGTTTCTCGGCTACCCGCTTGATGATGTAAAGGGATTTATCCGTCACAAGGGAAAAAATTGCCGCTGCTGCGGTTGCTGGAAAGTATACTGCAATGAATGTGAAGCCAGAAAAACATTTGCACGCTTTGATAAATGCAAAAACGTTTACTGCAATCTTTTCCGCATGGGAAAAACAGTCAATCAATTAACCGTTTCTGCATAATAGAAATTCACTTTTTCTTACAGTTCCATAATTATTGCACAAACAGGAATTGTAATCAGCGAAAAAACGGTAGACAGAAGCACTGTTTTTGTAGCGAATGCAATTTCTCCTTTATACTGCTGACTGAATAACGCTGCTGCAGATCCCACCGGCATAGCAAAACTGATGATAAGTACCTTTTCCAGCATGGTAAATGCGTCGGTCCACAAGCTTACAGTCAAAAGCCCGACAGCCGGAACAATCAGAAGCTTTACAAAACAAATCACATAAATTTTCCAGTCTCCTGTAACTTCCTTTAATTTTAATCCTCCCAACTGAAAACCAATTACAAACATCGTTAATGGTGTTGTTGCAGCGCCAATCATTTCAATAGAACCTCCCAGCAGCTCCGGCAGGCGGATATCCAGCAAAAATAGCACCATACCGATGATTACCCCAATCAGGCCGGGATTGAGAAACTGACGAAATCCCACTTTGAGCCGGGCGCCTGCAGACATCTGGATTAAGACCATACCAATGGTAAATAGGAGTATGTCATTGATCAGCTCGATTGCTGCTGCAAAAAAAACGGCATCCGTTCCGTACAGAGCCTTGATTACAGGTATTCCAATGAATCCCGTGTTTCCAAACATAAACATAAAAATTGCAATATATTCTTTCGTCTTTGATAGCTTCAGTAGCTTTGACAAAGGGATACTAAAGGCTGCTATTACTGCAAAGATAATGAGTGCGATTATTAAGATATATCCGCAGTCTCTGAGTGTCTGAATACTGAAATCCATCTGCATTGCATCAATTACAAGGCACGGCCAAGTAACATTTACAACGATACTGGAGACCGCTTCATTCTGATGATCAGTCAAAATTTTGCGCTTTTTAAAAAAGAACCCCGGAAGAATCAATAAAAAAATCATAATCAGTGAACTTAAAATAGACCAAACCAGCATTTTC
>CAUWJW010000252.1:0-3348 GCA_963558985.1 uncultured Clostridia bacterium
TGCTTCTGCCCGCCGGACACCTCATACGGGTATTTTTCCAAAAGCTGCGTGATGGCATACAGATCAATCCAGGTTTTGCTGAGGCTGCTGCCTGTCTTTTTATCCGCCAGAATCTGCATGCCGTAATGGAGACGGGGCGTATCCATATTGTCGGTGTTTTCTTTCAGACTGTAACCGGTCTGCCCCACATAGCCGATGACCTGACCGGCGGTGACAGTCTGCCCTGCGTGGAGATGCTCCGCATAAGGATGATCTTTTTGCAGATGATCATAATAGTAGCAGCGGAACCGGTCAAAGCTGCGGATGCCGATGCGCCAGCCTCCATACTGATCCCAGCCCAGCGTTTCTACAATGCCGCCCTCCACAGCTGTAACCGGTGTGCCGGCAGCAGCATTCAGGTCATGACCCAAATGACGGAGACTGTAACCGTAGCTTCGTTTTTCGCCGAAATCGTCAAAATGGGTATAAGAAAAACCGGCAGCAAGGGGAGAAAAGGCTTTCAGCCCGTATCTTTCTACCCAGCGAGTGCCTGTTTTATCGGATACTTCCGTCTTATAGCGGCCTAGCATCCCATTGAGAACTGCACGGTAAACCTTCTGATAATGGGGAAAATCCTTCATAGCTCTGGTAATGGAACCTGTGGTCATCCCCCGGCTGCGGAGGCGGGCAAAATGATCCAGGTCTGCCTCCCTGTAACGTCTGAAATCACCCTCATATTTTGCAGCAATATATGCAAGTGCATCAATCCAGTCAATATGTTCCTTTTTACTGTAGCTTTCTATATCCAGCGACATGGCTTTTTCAAGAGCCTCACAGGAAACAGAAAAATCTGCTCCTTTAAGGTTTCCGCCGGCAGCTTTAAGCGTGCTTCCGGAAATTCCCGGATAAAAAAGGAGGAGGCTGCAGAGTAGGCAGCATAAAATACATGTAATTGCGTTTATTTTTTTTCTTCTCAAAGGAAACCTCCTTGTAAAACAGAATGGGTTTGGTAAAAAATATGCGGGAGGAATCATTTTATGACAGGCGAAAGACAGGAGGTTTTGGAGGGAAACTGCTTTACATTTTGGAATAATCTCATATAATTAATGAAAAAGAGTGAAAGAGCAGAGAAAGGAAAAATTGAAGTGAAAGTTGCATTTCATACCTTAGGGTGTAAAGTGAATCAATATGAGACAGAGGCGCTCTGTCTGCAGTTTAAAAACAGAGGCTATGAGGTGGTAGGGGATACGGATTATGCCGATGTGTATGTGATCAATACATGTACAGTTACCGGCCTGGCAGACCGCAAGTCCAGACAGTATATCCGCAAAATGAAGAAGCGCAATCCGGAGAGTGTGATTGCAGTCACAGGGTGCTATGCCCAGATTAGCCCTGATGAAGTAAAGGCGGTCGAAGGTGTTAACATTGTAGCCGGAACTAATGAAAAGAGCAGACTGGCAGATTATATCCAGACTTTTCTCAGGGAGAGGAAGAATCAGGTGCACATCAGATCCTATGAGGAACTGACAGGATATGAGGAAACAGGAATCGTGACAGCTACAGAGTCCAGAACCCGAGCCTATATTAAAATTCAGGAAGGATGTGACAGATTCTGTACATATTGCGTGATTCCCTATGCAAGAGGGGCAGTAAGGAGCCGGGCGGCAGAAGAAATAAAAAAGGAAGCAGAAGGGCTGCTTGCGCAGGGATTTAAAGAACTGGTGCTTACCGGAATCAATGCGGCGCTTTATGGAAGTGAGGAAGGTTTTGGTTATGAAAATAAAGGATTATCAGGAATTGAGATTATCATAAATGAACTTTCTCAGCTGCCGGGAGATTTTCGTATCCGGCTCAGTTCTTTGGAGCCGGCAGTGGTGAATGCAGAATATGTGAAAGGACTGCTGAAATATGAAAAATTGTGTCCCCATCTGCACCTGTCTGCGCAAAGCGGGTCAGACCGGATTCTCAAGGCAATGGAAAGGCCGTACAACAGGGAGGCATATTTGGAAATTGTGGAAGTTTTAAAGGCTCATGACAGTGCGTACGGTATCTCTACAGATCTGATTGCAGGGTTTCCGGGAGAGCAGGAAGAAGATTTCCAGGACAGTCTGCGTCTGGTGCAGGAGGCGGGATTCTGCAAAGTACATGCCTTCAAATATTCCCAAAGACCGCTTACTAAGGCAGCATCCATGGAGGGCCAGATTCCGGCGCCGTTAAAAAAAGAGAGGGTCGGTAAGCTGACAGAAGCAGGAGAAGCTGCAGCCTGCGCTTTTTTTCAAAAGAATATGGGAACATGCCGGCGAGTGCTGTTTGAAGAATACCTGGAAGAAGAGGGCTGCCTGACAGGTTACACAGATAATTATATACGGGTTTACTTTCCCGTAGAAAAAGGAAACGCTTTGGAAATGGTCAATTCTTTCTGCATGATGGAACTGCAGGAAATTTATGCGGATGGAATGAAAGCATTTCCTGCCGGATAGACTTTCAATTTACAGAAAAGTTTGATATACTGAAAAAGTAAAGGGAGGAGGTACAGGAATATGAAGAAAATGTATAAATTTATTATTGGAATTGCAGCGATAGCAGTACTTGTTGCAGTTGTACAGATTAGCGGATTGGGACAGATGATTCGGGACAACGGACTGACAGCTCACTGTGAAGGAGGAACCTGTGCCATGAAGCTTTACAAGAAAAATATGGAGGAAAAGTGATATGGGAGATTGTATCTTTTGTAAAATCGCAGACAAAGAAATCCCTGCAAATGTAGTTTATGAAGATGACCGGATGCTGTGTTTTCACGATTTGGATCCGCAGGCGCCGGTTCATGTATTGATGATTCCCAAAAAGCATATTGCATCTATGAATGATGTGACGGATGAAGATCTGGAACTGATGGGTTATATGATGGGAAAGGTAAAGGAGATTGCCGGTTCTCTGGGGTTGGAAAACGGGTACCGTCTTGTGAATAATTGCGGTGAGGACGGGCTTCAGACCGTACAGCATCTTCATTTCCACCTTTTAGGAAAACGTAAGATGACCTGGCCACCGGGTTGATGCCGTGCGGAGAAAGAGGGCTGCTGCCGGGAAATGTTCAATTGGCAGCAGTCCTTTAAATTTGAGCAGATGAAGGGGAAAGGACAGAGCATGATGGAACAAAACAAGAAAAAGGGAATTCCTATAGGGCAGGAAGATTTTAAAAGGATCATAAACTGAAAAATGAAATCATTGGAGAATTTAAGCGGCATGCGTATATTCTTTCGGAAAATATCTTGTCGGAGACAGAAAAAGAAAAATATCGTGCGATCCTTGCAGAAATCCTCATTGATGAATACGATGTACCGCTGGAGAGCGCATATTTTGAAGGCTTTT
>CAUWJW010000253.1:0-3260 GCA_963558985.1 uncultured Clostridia bacterium
GGTTTGAAGGGCGGCGCAGGAGAGTTTAAAGATGTGGTGCTTACAGGAATTCCAAGCGCTCTGAACAGGGGATGCATGACGCTCAGGGGAGTTCTGCTCAACCATCTGCTGATGACTATGGGCGGCTCCATGGCAGTTTCTGCCCTTGCTGTACAAAATAATGTAAATCAGTTTTTAAGTTCCGTTACCATGGGCATCGGTATGACCGTTATGCTCATTGCCGGAATCTTTTTTGGAGAGCGGGACGAGGCTTCTTTGGGAAAAACGCTGCGGGTGGCACTTCGCACTGGCTTTATTGCCAGCAGTGTGGTTTCCCTTCTGGTGATTATTTTTGCCCGGCCTGTTGTAGGCATGTTTCTGGATACCGGTGAAGCGGGAATGGCACTGGCAGTGCGCTCGCTGCGGTTTTTCTGCGTGAGTATTCCATTCTCCCTTGTGTGTGTCGTACTGCTGTATTTCTACCAGTGTACGAGAAATCTGTTTATGGCAAACTATATCTGCATTGCCCACGGACTGGCATTCGTTGTAATTTATGCCTTTGCACTGGCGCCTTTTATGGGAACTGATGGTGTATGGGTTGCCTTTATCTTTGCAGAACTGACTACCCTTCTGACAGGTGCAGTGATTACAGGTGTGAGAAGAAAGGGATTTCCACGCAGGATTGGCGATGTGATGCTGCTGCCGAAAAGCTTTGAGCCGCATCAGGAGCGGATGCTGAATCTTTCCATTAAAAACGATATGGAGCAGGTGATGGAGCTGTCTGAACGGATCGGCGCTTTCTGCAGCAAGTATTCAAACGATGGGGAAAAGATCCGGAAGCTTTCTCTGTGTATTGAGGAAATGGCTGGAAATGTGGTGGAGCACGGCTTCCGGGATCAGAAGACCCACTGGATTGATATTAAAATCATTATGGAAGAGGACGATATTATTTTGCGAATGCGGGACAATGGGATTCCATTTAACCCGGCGGCTTCGGAACTCAAGGAGGAACAGTACGGTATTGCGATGATCCGGGGTCTGGCAAAGGAGATTACCTATAAAAATGCGGTAGGAATGAATAATCTGATGATCACCGTTTAGTGTATGGGAGGAGACATGGGTTTTGTTTCAAGATTGCAGGAGAATATAAGGACGGTTTTTACCGGAAAACTGGAAATGGGCAAAACAAATCTGGATGCCTTGTGGAACCTGACACTTTTGCGTATTGACCGCAAGACGGAGCATCCCATGTCAAAGGAGATCCCTCCTCTGACAAAAGAGGAAAAGCGGGCGGTAAAGGAATTTTACAAACCGTATGTCCGGTTTCTGACCGATCGCTATCATCGCTATTACACCTTTAAGTCAGGAGGGAAGTTTTATCCCGAGTATTTACCGGAGGAGCTGTATGTGATGCATGTGGACCGCTATTTCAGCAGGCGGGAGGAATCGGTGTTTCTGGATAACAAATGCTACTATTACCGGCTGTTTTCTCATGTGAAACAGCCAGAGCTCATCGGGCTGCGTATTGGACAGACCTGGCTGAATCAGGATCTGGAGCCGGTTTCCTGTGAAGAAATAGAAGCACTTGCAGCAAAGGAACCGGAGGTCGTAGTTAAAGATGCGGTTCAGTCGGAGGGCGGGGCCGGTGTGACCTTTCTGACTGAGGGCACAAACAGGGGAGCCTTCCGGAGGAGAGTAAGCAATGCTCCGGGGGATCTGGTGGTACAAAAACCCATCAGGCAGCATCCTTCATATGCCCGTCTGCATAGAGAGTCGGTCAATACACTGCGGATTGTGTCTCTGCTGACTGAAAGTGAAGTAAAGATTTATGCAGTGACGCTGCGGGTCGGTGCAGGAGGAAACCGGGTGGATAACGGTCATTACGGCGGAATATTCTGCGGTATTGAGCCGGATGGAAGATTGAAGGAACGGGCGGTTTTTTACAGTGGAGAACCGGTATTTTGCCACCCGGATCTGGGTTATCGTTTCTGTGACCGGCAGGTGCCTTATGTGGATAAAGCCTGTGCGCTTGTAAAAAGCGCACACCCTTTTGCGGGGCATTTTCGTCTTATCTCCTGGGATGTGGCTATTGATGAGGAGGGAGAAGCGGTTCTTATTGAGGCGAATTTTTCTCTGGGAGGGATCAAAGGCATTCAGATTTGTGACGGACCGCTCTTTGGTTCAGACACCCGGAAAGTATTAGATGAAGTGTTTAGAGGGAAAAAACGGAAGTGGACAACATGGAGATAGTGAAAAAGGCAGGTCTGGAGCGGGACTCTTTGTTTTTGCGACGGGAATATGTGAAAATGCTCTTTCCTGTCATGCTTTCTGTTCTGGCAGGAACGGTGAATACACTGATTGATGGGGCATTTATTGCACAGAAGCTGGGGGCAGACGGTCTGGCAGCCGTCAATATGTGCGGCCCGCTCTATCAGGTAATCTGCACACTGGGAGCGCTTCTTGCCGGGGGAGCATCGATTTTATCTGCAAGAGAGGCAGGCAGAGAGAATCGGGAAGCAAGCAGGAAATACTACCATTCTGCGATTGCTGTCTGCGTGATGTTAAGTGTTTTTCTCAGCTGTACAGGCACTTTGCTGTGCAGACCGCTGTCCCGGTTTTTAGCACAGAGCGGGACTTTTTTTTCTTATATATATGACTATTCTCTAGTAACGCTGATAGGGCTGCTGCCCTTTACCCTTGCATATATACCGTTGTATTATCTGCAGCTGGAGGGAAAATCAAAGCCCATTACTATTATGATGATTATCGTTATTGCAGCGGATCTGATTCTGGACTGGATCTTTTTATTCCCTATGGGTATGGGCATGAAGGGTGCGGCGGCAGCCAGTGCTCTTTCTATGGCTGCTGGCTGTATTTACGGATTTGTTATGCTGGAAAAGGGGCATACCAATTATCCGTTTTCCATAAAAGAATGCAATTTGTCAGGATGGAGGCTGATTTTTAAATACGGCAGTCCTGCTGCGTCAGGAAACCTTATGGATGCGGGGAAATTGTTCCTGCTTAACCTGATTATTCTTAAAGGCTATGGAGAAGATGCCGTTGCGGTGTGGGCTGTAGTAAATATTTTTTCAGAGCTGTCCCTCAGCTTTATTACAGGGATTCCGCAGGCAGCAGGACCGATGATCGGCGTTTTTTTTACATCAAAAGAAAACAGTGGAATCAGGATTCTTATGGCACTGCAGGTGAAGACCGGCCTTTTGTGTATTCTGGCATATGGTGCGGGACTTCTTCTCTTTTCGGCAGGAATCGGAAGGCTCTTT
>CAUWJW010000254.1:0-3230 GCA_963558985.1 uncultured Clostridia bacterium
AGGCACCTTTCCCCATTCCACCCGACAGTACTAATCCTATGTGCTTCATGTTTTCTCCATATTCTGTGATTAAAAATCATCAGAAGTATTCTTCCAGTAGTTTTTTTTGCTTAAACAAACACTCATCAATAATGTTAAATTTTGCCCATGAGTCACTCACAATGCAATATACAATAAAATCATTATCTCCTGTATCAAAAAGCGGAAGAATCTTCAATGCACTAAAATCAACATGAAGATCTTCGGAAGCTTCCAAAACTTCTTTTGTTGAAAGCGTTCTCCAACCGTTCTCAAAAAATATACTTTCCTGAGAATAAGAGACAATTTTTTGGACAAGCATAGGCAATTTCATTCCATACTTTGCTTCTATTTCTATAATTACATCTTTATGTGCTGATTCATTTTTCAGCAGTAATATGAATTCTTTCCCGGTCATAGCCTACCTCACAACATTTTATCTAATTTACTATAGGGACTATCAGGAGCATGAACCCCTTGTTTATCATAATGTTCATTTGCATGAAGTGGAGTAATATTCGAAGCTTCATTTTTTCCACCCATGCCAAGTGGCTGAATATGATGGGCATCATAATCTCCGCCAGCTTTTCTTATCATTTTCCCGTTCGAGGAATAAACATCGTTATCATATTTAGGCCATGGTTGGCCATATTCTTCAGACCATTGTTTTTTTAAATCCGATTTTTTATCATCAAACTCATCACGTTTAGCGGCAGTTTCCTCTGGTGACAATTTCTTAAGATCTCTTGCCTCAAAAGGGCGTTCCTTAATAGTATCAGGGCAATCGGAACGTTTTTTTAGGTCACTAAAATAATTGTTTAGGTTTGATTCAATATTTTCCGGTTGCTTTTTTTCAACGGCTCGTTCATTCGGACGGACAGTATTAAGTTTTCCTTTTCCATCATTATTAGATTGCGAATCAGTTTTACAGGTTCTACATCTACCCAAATTGTCTGAGGATCGTTCTAACTTCTGTTTATCTATTGAAGATGGAGCAGTATTCTCAGCCATTCCTTTTGTAGCCACTCCCTTTTCAGGATTCTCGGCTTCGTCAAAATTACCTATACGTGCCATAGCATATTACCTCTATGTATTGTAAAGTTACCAACGGCTGAGTGTTTTCTGTTTAGTCGCAGGGGATGCAGGTGAATCCCATTCTGTATTATGCGTTGGTTTTCCATCCCAGTGATAAGCGTATGATGGTTTGTCTGAAAGTTTATCTTTACCGGAATCATTTGTCTCTGGTCTATAACTGTATTTTGGTTTTGTATCTTCTGTACGCTCTAACTTTTGTTTATCTGCTTCTGCTGGTGTGATTGCTTTTTCAAAAGCATTTGATTTATTTGATGTTTGCTCTGGACTATCCGACTCTTTAAAACCATCAATTCTAAGCATTGTATTCCTTCATGGCAACGCAGTACAGCAGCCATCAACATCGAAGAACGTAATATGATATGTGTTATTGCTTGTTATGATATACATATTTTCGTAATATCCACTCATCATTACCTCTTGAGTCAATTTGCAGTGCATTAAGCAATTTTTTCGTATCTACATCGCCATTTTCCTTTCTACATTTGTCAATTGTATCAGCACTGGTAAAATAATTGCTCGTTTTATCGTTATCTGCCGAACGTAATTGATAAAACACCTCTCCATCTTTTAATTTTCTCGAAGAACCAAAAGCATCTTGATTCATACCAAGGTTCTCTTGGTTGGAGTGCGGATAATTATAATTTTCTATTTTGTTTCGGTCGTTATCATTTTTTATTACTTTCGGTAGATCTCGAGTTGGTCTTGTGCTGTTATTTAATTGTTGCCATTCTTTATTTTCTGATTTAGAAAGCGGCGTATTATCCACACTAAAAGATTTCCCTTGATTTTTTACAATATTTTTATTCTCTGGAAGTTCATCAGGTGTGGCGCTTGTGTTTTCATCAAGTTGCTTCCATATTTTTTTCTCTGATTTAGAGAGTGGGGTAGAGTCAACCATTACTGTAGGCGTTTTTATGTTTCCATTTTTAGTTGCTGCATCATTATGCTGCAACTTTTCTTCTCCGACTTTTTCTAAGTAACCTTCTTTGAGTGGAATTTTACCGTCTTCTCGCAATGGTTGATTGCCTGCATTGCGAATAAAGAGTTGTTCTCCGCCACCTTTTCCGTATTTTGGATTTTCAAAGACTGTACCCGATTGAACTAAGTCTTCTGGTTTTTGGTGCATCCGATTTTTCTCTTTTTTGTTCAATCGTTCTTTGCCAGTGGTAAGCTTTTGGTTCTCAGAATCCATCTCTATCTTCGGACTGGATAAGCTGGAGATGGATTCTGAGATTTTGTTTCCTTCTTGATGTGCAAGCTTTTTTCGCTCATTTTCTGTAACAGATGGGATTGATTCCATTTTGTTTTTGGGTTGTGTTTCAAATTTTTCAATCCCATCAAAATTACCTAATTTACCCATATTTGTTATTCACGCTCAGTTTCGTGACCACGCTCTAATTGACGCTGACCTTTTGATGTATCTCCTTCGGAAGAAGTGTTGTTTGGACGCTCTAACTTTTGACGTTCTTTTGCATCCTGCGATTGTTCATTAAGACTCTTTCTCTGTTCTTCAGGAGATTTATCCTGAAATCGATCTAATTTTCCTTTAGCTTCAGGTGTTTGTTTTTCAGGAGTCTGAGTTATTTGATTTTTAGGCTTTACATCAGCAGTTTCTGCTTCATGCCCTTCACGATTTCTATTGCCAAACCATTTCATGATGATTCTCCTCGTATATATTTTGATAATTAGCTCATTGCAAGCATGAGCCAGAACAGTAACGTCAAAATGCTTCCAACTGTGCAAACAATGTACTTCGTTCTACGATCAGGCTCAGGATCGCTGGATAAGCCATAAAATCCTGCTATCGTAGAAACAGGAAGAAGGAATGGCCAAATGATTCCGATTAACCAGCACCAAAGGGCGACTTTTCCTGCTGTACTCGGTTTTACCTTTGAAATGACTTCAATGTTGCAAATTGTCCCTAATTTAGTGTTGGAATCATAGCAACGGACATTACCTTTTCCTTCATAATTTGTAGATGCAATAATCTGACATCTCTTTCCTGTTTTAGAGGGATTGATGGATGCAATAGTTTTATTATCCAGCTCCCAAGTAAGGTTTTCAGTAGGTGCATCAGAAGGACTTACATTACATTCAAGAATAAATGTTTCCCCTGT
>CAUWJW010000255.1:0-3149 GCA_963558985.1 uncultured Clostridia bacterium
CATATGGTAAAAGAAAAGATAGCAGAATACTGGGGAGAAAATACATGATTGTTTTATACAATGTAATAGAATTTTTGATTTCCTTTGTAGAAACGTTAATTTGCTATAGATTTGTTAATCTTTTTTTCAAAGACAGATTAAATACTAAAAGAAAAAAAATTATGGAATTGTTATATTCATTACTTATAACAATTTGTATTTTTTTAAATAATCAGATTAGTCTTTTCTCAAATTTTTTGTTGATTTTTGTAATTGTGGTTATGGGGATCTCTTCCATGCTTTTATTTAAAGCAAAGTTCTTTCAAAGCGTAACAGTGGTAGGAGTATACTATCTAGGAATTATGATTTTCGATTTGTTTTCAATTTTTATAATAAGTGTATTAACAGCTAATGATAAAGTTGGGGGAATTTTAATCAGCCAACAAGGATTGGAACGAATTCTGTATATCTGTGCGATGAAATTATGCTTAATTGTTTTTTATTTATTCTTGAGAGATAAAAACATTAAGTATGAAGTGTTTTTAAAATATTGGGGATTCTGGCTTACATTATGCCTTATTGGATATAGCGCTCTATTTTATTTTCAGAGGTTTGCAGTTCGCAATCTAACAGAAGTATTGGCCTCAAATTGGCTTTTCTTTTTAGCTATTTTATTAATGTTTCTGTTATTGTTTTATATGTATATTAAATATAGAGACTATGAGGAAAAAAACGCTATTATTAACGTGAGAAATGAAGTGCTGGAAAAAAGTTATGCAAATATACGAAAATTGTATAAGGATAATGGACATGTGATGCATGATTTTAAAAATCATATTGCTATTATCTCAAACTATATAAGAAGTTCAGATTATCAAAAAGCACTAGACTACATTGATAGTATTGCACAACCTATTCGTAAGATTGAAAATACAGTATGGTCTGGCATTGAAATTGTTGATATCGTATTAAACTGTAAAATTGCTGAGGCTGAGATGCATAATATAAAAGTGACGATCGATGTTAATATTGCATCGCCACGTGTAATAGATATGGATTTTTGTACGATATTATCGAATCTTATGGATAATGCTATAGAAGCATCTATGGAAGATGTGGAAGCAAGAAGATACATTAAATTTACTATGAAATCTGTAAATAATATGCTTGTGATAAAGGTCAAGAATAATGTTGCAGAAAAGCCGAAACTATTAGAGGGTTCGAGACTTGAAACAACAAAAAAAGATAAAAAAGCTCATGGTATTGGTTTGGAAAGTGTGGAGTTTTGTGTTAACAAGTATAATGGTAATATGAAATTTAATCTAGGAGATACTTATTTTGAGGTGCGGGTTTTGCTTCTTTCAACATAATTGCGGTCAAAAAACTACAATTCACAGCCAAATTTGACTATAAAGATAGTAAATATGGTAAATTTGAAACTAAAAAGAAAGGAGACAATAATTATGCAAAAAGAAAGCAAAACAGATATTCTTAAACAATCAGGAGACTTACTAGGAGAAGTTTGTGAAGCGAAGAAACTGAGTAAGGCTTCAGATGATGAAATTATTACACTTACTGTTGAATGTAGTGCCTTTTTTACTCTTGTTTGTTGCTGATATAGTATGCCAAAGTGGGAGCAATGCTGAAAAACATTTGCTCCCGCTTTTTAGGAGTTGCAAATGCGAAAAGATAAAAATTTGTATGAAGTTACATTTGAAAAAAATAATATAAATTTGAATTTAGATTTATTAGAGTACTGGCAGAGGATAATTGGCATTTCGAGCGTTGAATATGTGAAAAAAAAGTGGCCATTTGTTTTCACTTGTCTAAATAATTATTTAGATAAAGATAGTGAAAATTTGAAATACGAAAAAATCAAGGAATATTATTGGGAACATGAAATAGAAGTGGATAAATGCATTGTAGAGAATTATAAAAGTAAAAATCTGGGATGCTTTTTTTATGATTTTTTATCATTAACTTTTAATATTCTGAAGGATAATAATAATTTAATCTATATTTGCAAGGAAGTATACTTAAACTATTTGGATTCAATTTATAGTAGGTTAATGCTTGTTACTGTACGCTCATTAATATTTGAAATGAATTTATGGAATAAAAGCCATTCTTTTGCCGGTACTGCAAATGAGGCATATCAAAATTATTGTAATAGATGTTTGCTAGATAGAAACTATCGAATTTCTTTTTATAATAAATATCCCGCAGTGTTTCGGGGGGTACTGGAAACAATAATTTTTTCGATTGAAAATTTCAACACGTTTATCAAAAGACTTTTGAATGATAAAAATCAGATTGAAAATGTTCTTTGTCAAGAAAATAAATTCTCTAAGATCGTAAAATTGGAAAGTAATTTTTCAGATTTACATTGTGGCGGGAAAAGTGTTTTTAAAATACAGCTAGATAATGATTATACAATAATTTACAAACCACATTCAGTTAAGAATGAAGTTGTATATCAACAAATTACAAAAAAAATAGGAAGAAAATGCGGAATACGGATGTACACTTATAAATGTATTGAACATGCAAATTATGGATGGACAGAATATGTAGATTATGTACCCTGCAAGAATTTGGCTGAGGTGAGACGTTATTATAGAAGGATGGGAATCCATATTTTTGTATGCTATCTTTTAAATTCTTCAGATATACATGCAGAAAATCTTATTGTCCATGGTGAGTATCCAGTAATTGTTGATATGGAGACGATTATTTCACCGTATGAAAATAATAAATTCATAGAGCTAGAAGATAAAATAGATGTTATGATTCATCAATCTGTTTTACATTCAGGATTATTACCTTTTTACATATGGTCACAGGAAAATGAAAGTGGGGTTGATGTTAGTGCATTGAACAGGAGTTTAGGTCAAGTTTTGCCAATTAAAGTGCCTGCTATTGATAATGCATTTCGTATAGATATGAAAATAAAATATGTTAAAGCTATTAGCAATATAAGAAATAACTTATTATTTTTGGATGGAGAGCTTATGGCTCCATATGAATTTCGAGAATTAATAATTGAGATGTTTAGAGAGGCATATTTAGTATTTCTCAAAAATACAAATGATATTCTTAAGATATTTAAAAGACTCTCAAGTACAAAAATTAGAGTTGTTATGCAAAATACTCAGCAATATTCTATGATG
>CAUWJW010000256.1:0-3144 GCA_963558985.1 uncultured Clostridia bacterium
AGGTCTTGGATACAACTCCTGTTACGGTTGCTTTTGCAATGCTTGCTGCCTTGATTTTGAATTCTGCAGTGATGCTTCCTGTGTATCCGCCTTCTGTAGTCGGTGCAATCAGTACGCTTGCAGTTCCCACCTTGGTGTTGTTCTGGTAGGTCACTTTGTATGCGTCAGCCGGTACTACTTTACCGTATGCATTCTTCACTTCCACAGCAGGTTTTACAGCAGAACCTGTGTATGCCTGGTCAGCAATTGCAGTTACAGCTGCTTTTTCCAGATCTTTAGCTGTCTTGGTGTAAGCTGCATACAGGGTGTCGAATGCTGCTGCATTCTTAGCTTCCAGCTTCGCTGCTTCTTCTTTTGTCAGCCAGTTGTTGATCAGGTCGTTTACTGTTTCCAGTTTCGCTGCCTGTTCATCTGTGATGGTTTCCAGACTGATTTTGATTGCTTCTGCAATCTGTGCATCTGTGTATGCTACTTTTGCTGCGCTGATGCTTGCTACTACGCTGTCCAGTTTCTTCTGGTTTGTTACCTTTTTCTTAACAGCATCGGACAGAGCGTTATACTCATCCTGAACGGCTTTCAGCGCAGTAACTGCTTCATCGATTGCAGCTTTATCTTCTTTACCTGTCAGCTCTTTCAGCGTATCGATCTTCTTGATCATTTCGCCTGCTACCAGTTCATTAATCTTATTAACTGCTGCATCTAACGTAGCTTTGTTAGTAACAAGTTTTTTAACTGCTTCAGTTGCATCTTCATACTGTTTTGCAACAGCCTCTACCTTTTCTCTGTCTGCAATAGTCAGTTTGTCTGCTGCAGGAAGGTTTTTGATTGCAATGATAATCGCATTTGCTGCCTGCTGATTTGGCAGAGCTTCATCAGCTTCCTTCAGTGCTGCTTCTACGGCTTCCAGTGCTGCTTTCAACGTTTTTCCGTCAAAGACTTCTGTACCACTATCATATGAATCTTTTAAACCAGTTTTATCTAAAGCCTTCTGTTCCGAAGTCAGTGCATCATATGCTTTTCTGGCTGCTTCTACGTCTGGACGGCTTGTTGCAGTAACTTTATCTTTATTGACATCAGCACCATTAAAGAACGCATTCACCTTTGCAATAACTGCAACAAATGCGGCTTTATCAGCTTTCTTAAGTGCATCAATTGTATCTGCTGCACCACTTACTTTTCCTTTGGCTGCTATATATGCAGGTGTTGTATCAAGCAGTTTAGCAGGATACTCTGTCTTAATGTACTTCATAGCTTTCTGTGCTAAAGCTACTAACTTTTCGTCTGCAGTAGTTGGGTTTGCAGGAATTACGTCTACGTAAGCCTTAATAAATGCTGCTGTGAATTCTTCTGGTGTTGCAGCTTCAATTTTTGTTTCGATATCCTTCTTTGCCTTTTCCAGCTTGTCTTTTAATGCCTGTGGAATCAATGCGGCAACTTCAGATTTTATAGCCTTTGTTGAAGCACTTGTTGATGCTGTCACTTCTAACACCTCATCATTATAGACCTTATCTGCCATATCCACAGTAGCCATATCAGCCAGCTCTACCGTTGCCGGAATTTTGTTAATCAGGGCGATGATTTCATCTGCCTTTTTCTGGTTGTCCAATGCAGCTTCTGCATCACCAATTAAGCCTTCTACCTTCGTTATAATGCTTGTACTGCCAGTTGGTGCTAAGCCTTTCTTTGTCAGAGTTTTTACGGCTTCCTTAACAGCATCTAGCTGCTTCTGAGCCTGATCAATAGCATCCTGATTTGCTTCCACCTTTGTAATCTTGGACAGTTCCTGCAGAAGTGCATCTACATCAGCAACCTGCTTTGTGAAGTCTGCAACTGCATCTACCATCTCTTCATAAGAGTTATAGTTTCCGACTCTGGCAAGCACTTCCGGTTTTGCTGCTTCTACTGCTTTTTTGATGGTATTGATTTTTGTTGTAGTACTTGCATTTTTATAGTTTGCTGCTTTTACTTCTACATAATTATTCTTAATGAGCTCTACCAGTTTTACTGCTTCTTCTGCTTCGACCAGTTTGTTGTAATTAGTGACAGCCGCTTTTTTCTCAGCGCTGTCTAAAGCATCATATTTACTACGCGCACTCTTAACTGCGGTTTTATCATCACTTGTTACGATAGTCTGCGGAAGTTTTGCGATTTCATCAATTACAGCTTTAGCTGCATTTGTATTCTGTGCTTTTACATAATCTTGACGAGCAAGTACTACCTTATTGTATGCAGCTAACATTTCTGCGTCTGACTCATACTTTTTATCAGTATATGCTTTGTATGCTGCCTCTGCAGCTGCAATAGCTTTATTATCGCTTTCTGTGCCTGTGATAGTTGCCGGAATCTTATCAACTGCATCCATAAATGCCTTTTTCATTTCTGCTTTTTTAGCAGCATCGGCATCGGTTTTACTCTGTAGTGTCAGACCGGTTTTATCAATTGTAACTGTTGTTTTTGCCAATGCACCTTCAATTGTTGGAGCTTCTGCATAGTCACCTGTGTTTGTCTTATCACCATTTATCGTGAGTCCATTTTCACCGTAAAAGTAAATGGTATAAGTGACTGGTTCTTTATTGACAAAGCGATTTACAATTAGAGTAGAGCCAATACCATTTTCAATTTTTTTATTTCCTCTTACCAGATATGGAGACTTATTACCTGCCTCTATACGACTCTCGGAATACATGGAATAGGCCCAACCTTTAATCTCGTTATTGTCGGAAACAGTAGCGGGTGCTTCTGCAGTTAATGTGTAACATATGAAGTTACCGCGTCCTAATCTTTTTGTTTCTGTGTCTTCCTCTGCCTTATCATATGCAGCTTTGTCACATCCAACATACTGATAATATCCTTCTACATAAGGAATTGTCCCTGAAAGCAACAAATTTCCCTTATCATCAGCTTTTCCAGTGATTCCAGCGCTTAATCTTTTTCCATAGTTCGCTGTATATCCACCAATCATAGTGTCATCTTTGTTTGCTCCTGCTTCAACATCTGCTGCAACATCTGCATCCATTTCAGTTTCAGTAGAAACAGATGCTTTTGTATAGACTTCATACTTCTTTTCGGCTTGCATTTGAGCAGCTTTGCTTTTAGCGGCATCCGGTTTCACCGTCGCAGAGACGGTAGCCGGTACCATCGTTG
>CAUWJW010000257.1:0-3141 GCA_963558985.1 uncultured Clostridia bacterium
TGATTTTACTTGTGCGCCCACTGCCTGTATATCATTGAGAATCCCTGATGTGGTTTCACCGTGTACCATAGCCACATGCGTCAGGCAGGGATCTCGGTCCAAGAGCTGCCCCACTTTTTCTGCATCCGGAATTTTATCACATTCTTCATCATAAACACTGTAATTGAGTCCTGCATGTTCTGCAATCTCTGTCATTCTTTTTCCATAAGCTCCATTGGCAATAATCAGCAGCTTATCTTCTTTCCCTACAATGCCGGTCAGTACAGATTCTACACCAAATGTGCCGCTTCCCTGCATAAGGACTGCTGTATATTCCTGTTCATCTGCATGAGCCAGCGCTAAAAGGCTGCGCCGGATCTTCTGGGTGATTTCCTTATATTCTTCATCCCAGGTGCAGTGGTCTTCCTGCATTACCTGTTTTACTGATTCTGTCGTTGTCAAAGGCCCCGGAGTCAATAGCTTATAGTTCATTTTTTTATCCTTTCTTCTTTTCTTATTTACAGCTTTCTGAAAGCGCCTGATGCTGCTCCAGAAGTTCTACAGTCAGTTTTTCCTTGTATGTTTTCGGACTGCCCAGTTGATTGGCTTTGTCCACCTTCTCTCCTTTAAACAGCACAGCCGGATAGTATTCCATCAGGCCGCTTCTGCCCTTTTGGGTAATGCACTGTGCCATGTCCATCGCTTGTTTTTTTGTTTCTTCTCCCTTGTCAGTTACAGCAATAGACTCTGTAAGAGTAAAGTTTCCTTCTTTAGGATCGATGTAATCAATAGGAAGGCCTTCTTTTTTATCTGCTGCGGCCTGCGCGCGAAGTCCAAATCCAAGGGCTACTTCGCCTGCACGAATTTTCTTTAAAGGACCGGATCCGGAATCTTCCAAATGCGCTCCTGCATTCTTATAAATTCCCTTTAAAACAGTCTTTGCCTCATCTTCTCCATACTGGGAAATGATACCCTGAATCAGAAGCCATGCAGTAGACGAAGATGCTACATCAGTTACAGATATCTTCCCTTCATAAACCGGGTTTGCCAGGTCTTTAATGGATTTTGGCTCAGGCAGCCTGTTCGCCTTCATCTCCTGTGTATTTACAATGATAGAACCTGCATTGCATATGATGGGAACAGCATAAGAAGGATGATCTTCCAGTGTATTGGTCTCAAAGGTCAAATCTTTGAACATTTTGTTCGTTTCCTGTGCACTTTCCACATAATAGGTGCTCATCGTGACCAGATCTGCCTCAATATTTTTTCCTTCAGCCAGCAGCTTGCCTCCCAGCTCAGAAGTCCCAAAGGTCTGGAATATATACTGCCCTGCATAACCATTATCATCGAGCGTCTTCTTCATCACCTCTACCGCTTCATCATCTGCGTTAGAATAAATAATCACCTGTTGGTCATCCCCGCCGCAGCCTGTAAGAGAAATTGCGCCTGCGCCGATCATAAGTGCCAGCGCCAGTGTCAGTGCTGCTGCTTTTTTGAAGTACTTTCCTTTCATCATGTTTAAATGTTTCTCCTTTTTCTTCTTATTCTCTAATCTGCGTGCCAGCCTGCTGAAAAGAATCTGTGCTGCTATATTGGTAGCCAGAATCAGCAGAGAAAGTACAAAGATCTCGTTAAACTTATTAAAATACTGCAGTTCTTTTATCTTTGTGGTGATCACCATTGTTCTTGCACCTGCAAGGAAAATCACAGCGCTGATGGTCACCATTCCATTGATAAAGTAGTAGCTGAAAACCCCCAGAAGTGACGATATCGCATTTGGCGTCACGACTCTTGCGATCGTCTTAATCCAACTATCCCCCATAAGCATTGCCGTTGTTTCCCAGGATGCATTCATCTTAGAAAGAGAGTTTTTCATCATCAGATACGGTGTTGCGTAAAAGTGAATCACATTACAGATCACCATAATGATAAAGGTGTTTTGAAGGGAAGTGCCGGAAAAACTAAAAAGAAATGCAAGCCCCAGCACCATGCCCGGAATCGTATTGGTTACCAGTGCGATCCCTTCTATCATATTTTTTAATTTCTGATTCACTGTGCTCCTTGCAGTAAGCAGGGCAGACCCGTACGCAATGATTGTTCCGACTACAGCTGTGGCAAAGGCCACTCCAACTGAATTGAAATATACGCCTGACAGGTTGGGATCCTGAAATACCGCTGTAAAATGCTCCAGTGTGAACTCTGTATAATATGGCCAATCCTTCACAAAAGGTATAATAAAAATCACAGCAAAGATCGACAGAACACCTGCCATAAAAAATCCGCTTACAATACCGCATATTGTATCCCGTCCTCTGTTTTTCCGAATTTCCATGGCAGAAATCTTGTTGTAGCGGACATTGTATTTTTCAAGAAAACGCAATACAGTAATACTGACTGCTGAAGGCACAAGCATAACAAGCGCAACGACTGCACCGTTTCCGAAATCAGGGATGCTCCCCAGCATTTCATTGTACAAAATACTTGCAATCACTTGGAATTCACCACCCACTGAAGCCGGGATTCCAAAGTCAGTAAAGCACAAGAAAAAAGTCTGTATAAAGGAGGCCGCCAAAGTTCCCAAAAGCGGTCTGAGAACAGTAATGCGAAAGGTTTGCAGCGGAGAGTCTCCCATAACCCCGGAAACAATCATAAACTTTTTATCAATATACCCCATTGTGTTATGAATCAGCATGAATGAAATAGGAAGCGTATAAATCGTATACCCTAGAAGCAGACCATTAAAGCCGTAGATTTCAAAGAGCTGATGTCCAAAAAGTCTCGTAATCAGCCCCTGCTTGCCAAATGAGTAAATAATGGCAAAGCCATAGGTTATGGTAGGAAGCAGCATGGGCAGCACTGCGACTTTTTGGATCAGGCTCTTATACTTAGTCCCTACTGCAGTGTAGTTCACTGTGTAGGAAAGAAAGAAGGCAATACATGTAGTCAGTACTGCACTGCATGCTGATACCAGGAAACTGTTCGAAAGCGCTTCCAGAAAGCCTTTGCCTGTGAGGATGTCCCTGTAACTTTCCAGCGAGACACCTCCGTCTATATAGAAAGATTTTATCAGCAGATGCACCATCGGCACAGCCAGAAAGACTGCAAACAGCATGCACAGGGCGATGAAAATAACTTTTAGTTCTCTGTTTTTTCTATTCTGCA
>CAUWJW010000258.1:0-3134 GCA_963558985.1 uncultured Clostridia bacterium
AAAATTCTACTGCTCCCGAAGGGGAAAATCAATTAAATGGAAGTTAAGTTTATGTAAAAAAAAGATTAAATACACAAAGCCGCATTTACAGTTTTCCCTGCTCATGCGGCTTTCTTCCTCAATGTGTATATTTATTTGTTCCTACAACTTGTTGTGCTGAATTTTTCCACTGATGGTTTTAGGAAGTTCTTCCCAGAATTCAATCAGTTTCGGATATTTATAAGAGGCCATATGCTTCTTCGCATAGCGCTGAATTTCCTTTTTCAGGGATTCGGTTCCTTCTACACCTTCTACCAGAACAATACATGCTTTGATAATCTGACCACGTATTTTTCCCGGAACCGATGTAACTCCGCATTCTAAAACATAAGGAAGCTCCATCAGCACACTCTCAATCTCAAAAGGTCCAATCCGGTATCCGGCAGACTTAATGACATCATCATCTCTTCCCACGTACCAGTAATAACCATCCTCATCCTTCCATGCGGTATCTCCTGTATGATAGATACCATCATGCCAGACTTGCATCGTTCTCTCTTTGTCTTCGTAATACCCGTCAAAAAGTCCTATAGGCTTCTCCTTATCAGTACGCACAATAATCTCGCCCTTTTCTCCCGGCGGCACAGATCTTCCGTCTTCATCAACAAGATCCACATCATACAAAGGTGTCGGCTTTCCCATTGAACCTGCCTTTGACTCCATGCCTTTCAGTGTACCAATAGCCAGTGTCATTTCCGTCTGCCCGAACCCTTCATGCAGAGAAAGTCCCGTTACATTCTTAAACTGATTGAAAACCTCCGCATTAAGTGCCTCTCCTGCTGTAGTAACATGCTTCAGATGACTCAGATCATACTTGGAGAAATCTTTTTTAATCATCATGCGGTAGACTGTAGGCGGTGCACAGAAAGTAGTAATTTTGTACCGTGACAGCATATCCATAATCTCACCTGCATCAAAACTGTCCATATCATAGGTGAAGATCGGTGCCTCACAAAGCCACTGTCCATATAGCTTTCCCCACAGCGCCTTGCCCCATCCAGTATCAGAAATGGTAAAGTGCAGGCCGTCAGGATCCACCTGATGCCAATATTTAGCAGTCACAAAATGCCCCAGCGGATAAGTAAAATTATGCGTTGCAATTTTAGGATACCCTGTAGTTCCTGAAGTAAAGAACATGATGGAAGGGTCTGTACCGCCGCATCGCTCAGGAGGCTCAAACGTTCCGTCAAACTGCTGGATACCTCTGTCAAAGGAGTCCCAGCCTTCCCGTTTTCCTCTCACAATGATCTTCAAAACATCATGGGATGTATTCTCAATGGCCCGCTCTACCTGATAGGCAACATTATCATCTGCTGTGCATACAATTGCACACACCTTCGCAGCCTCAAAACGATACTCAAAATCATGCTGCTTCATCAGATTGGTTGCAGGTATTGCCACCGCTCCCAGTTTATGAAGCCCCAGTATGGAAAACCAGAACTGATAATGCCGCTTCATCACCAGCATAACGCGATCCCCTTTGCCGATTCCCATAGATTGAAAATAGGCAGCAGCTTTTGATGAATATTTGCCCATATCCCCAAATGTCAGTTCCCGTTCCCTCTTATTTTTGGCAATATGAAGCATGGCTCTTTTGTCCGGCTGTTCCTCTGCCAGCTTATCTACAATATCAAAAGCAAAATTAAAGTTCTCTGTATTCTTAAACCGGATATGTTCCAGTACGCCCTTTTTACTTTCCTGAACCTCTATATAGTTCTCATAGATAAACGTTCTGCCCTTTCCCATTTCATTCTCCTTACCGTATAATATTTGATTATTATACTACTAACCCCTTCTAATTTCCAGTGAAAAAAAGTATAATTACGAAAGATACAAGTATGAAGGAGTTTGATTTTAATGTTAAAAAGACCTTGTCCGTTAAAAAAAGGAGATCTTGTGGCTCTGGCGGCCCCCTCTTCCCCGGTTCCGGCTTCTGTCCTGGAAAAATCTGTCCGCTCCATTCGCTTTCTGGGTCTTGAACCTGTTGTCATGCCCGGATGCAAAATGGTACACGGCTATTTGTCCGGTCCGGATGCACAGCGGGCGCAGGATCTGAACAGAGCCTTTGCAGACCCTTCGATCAAAGGAATCTTTTGTCTGCGGGGCGGATTCGGCGCTTCCAGAATCCTGCCGCTTTTGGATTTTTCTATGATTAGCGCAAACCCCAAAGTTTTTGTAGGCTACAGTGATATTACAGCACTCCATCTGGCCTTTAACAAACTCTGCGGATTCCTCACCTTTCATGCTCCTATGCCCAATACAAGCTACAGCCGTCTGGATTCTTACTCACTCAGCAGCCTCAGACAAAACCTGTTTTCTTCAGAACCGGCAGGGATTGTGAAGAATCCTCCCGGAGAAAGCTTGGAAGTAATTGTGCCCGGAACAGCATCAGGTGAGGTAACCGGCGGAAACCTCTCCCTTATCCAGGGAACTTTAGGCTCTCCTTATGAAATTGATACCCGCGGTAAAATCCTGTTTCTTGAGGATGTTGGAGAACGTCCGTACCGGCTGGACAAAGCGCTCACTGCCCTTTCTCTTGCGGGAAAATTCCGGGACTGCTGCGGCATCCTTTTGGGAACCTTCACCGAATGCGAGGAACCTGATGAGACTTCAGTTCCCGCAGGCACAAAAATCTCTGACAGCACTTTATCCATCAGGCAGATTATCAAGGAGGTAATTGAGCCATGGAAAAAGCCTGCTCTTTTTAATTTTCGAGCAGGCCATATTTTTCCGCAGGCTACGATCCCATTAGGTGAAGAGCTTTTCTTTGATACCGCATCTTCTGCTGTCCGGTTTGGATAAACCGGAACCGTCCGCTTAAGACCGAAGGCTCTCCTGCCTTTTCAGTTTGTGCGTAGTCGTTTTTACAAATTCTGTATTCCTCAGAACAATATGGCGAATCCTTTTATAGTTGGGGAGCTTCTGATTCAGTTCCCCAACCACATCTTTCATCAACTGATAGATGTCTTCATCATCAGCCCCATTAGGATAAAGTTCCCCGATCGCTTCATAATTCGGGCGAATCTGAACGGCTACGATCGTTCCGTCTCCTGTCTCCACGCCCTCCAGTCCATAGACCATGCATTCTTCCACAT
>CAUWJW010000259.1:0-3127 GCA_963558985.1 uncultured Clostridia bacterium
ACAATATGCAAGAGGGGCACAATGATCTACTGGAGGAATTAGAGATTACTTATGAGGATGTCCAAGAGGACATGGAACTGTTTTTCGAAAAAGGAATGATAAAGAAAAAAACAACCTGTATTACACCTGTTACGATAGGAGGCCCTTTTGATATTTTATATTTTCCGTCAACTGCATTGAAAGAAGAGTTTGGAAAACTGAACAGCATTTTTGATACGATAACGGTATGTGGAATTGACTTTGACGACTACATTTTTTATAAGAAAGACTTGAGCAGTGAGAATGCAGTTGCAGGTTTGTGCGGACACGAAAAAGAGGGGTTTCTGGAATTAACCGAACAAAAGTTCCAAGAACTAAAGGCATTAGAACTGCCATACGATGTGTCTTGTACGAGTGAAATTTAAAATGAATAAAGAGGAAATGAATTTAAAGAGTATTTCAACAAAGGGTGCGGTGGGAGTATGAGAAAAAAAGCGATAGTAATTTGTTTATTAGGTGTTGTCTCCCTTTGCGTGATAGGAATAAGCGTCTTAGTAATCAGAGAGTATATGCCAAAACATATTGCGTATGGACAAGTTAATCAAGTGTCAATGGGCGGAACTTATGCGCAAGGGAATTATGTACTGGTTGTCAAAAACAATGGGATAAAAGAATTTCCAATTATTTGGGGAGAAGGTTTATATTTGTACGATATAGAGCAGGCACGATTTTACCTGATAAAAGACTGTAAGCTTCCACTTGCAGCGTTTGACCGGGGAAGTTCAGCTACTGTGCAGGGAGATAAAATCTATTATACCATCGGAATGGCAAATCCCGGACAAGATGTTTACATGAAGGATATGAGTCATGCTGCGAAAGAAAAAGTCGTATTGCAATATGCAGCCTGCTATGCAGTAACCGCTGATCACATTTACTACCCAACGGAATATGGCACCGATGAAAGCGGTGAAATGATTGAAAAGAATTTTAAGTCCGGAGAACAGCGTGTGATTGAAAAAGGTGTGTTTAATTATATGATGGCAGACGAGAGAGGCCTTTATGTTTATGATGAAAATAAGAATATGGTTATAAAAATTTCCTTAGAAACGAAGGAAAAAATCTACTTTGAAAATATTCTTGCTACGCCGGAATGGATTGGATCTGGAAAAGGGGATCATGTGATTCTCATCGATGAGTCGGGAACAATATTTGACTTGAATGGTAAAACCGGTGATAAACGAGTCGCCGGCAAAGTAAACGGTAGATACTGTAGTATGACAAACTGTAAATATATCGATCCGTACTTATTTTATTACAATGAGGCTGATGAACTGTATCGAATGGATTTGATAAATGGCACGCAGAAAAAGATCCTTGATTTGAAATCATTAAACGGCATTGGCAAACATTCTAAAAGGGCATCCGTTGGTTCAGAGATTAATTTTTGTACGGATTATATTGCAATAGAAACCTGCTATGAAACTGGACTTGAAGGCTTTCCTAAAGAAAACAGAAGTCTCTTGATTTTTGACTATCATGGAAATTTAATATCGGAAAAAGGACTTTGATAATGCCATTTTGAAACGGATTTAGAAAGGGGCTTTACTATTACAATGCCAGGTTCTATAATCCGGAAGATGGTAGGTTCCTGACACAGGATACGTATAGAGGAGAACAGATGGAGCCGGGGACGTGGCATCTGTATGCGTATTGCGCGAATAATCCGGTGAATTATGTGGATCCGAGTGGGCATAAGTCTAAATGGGTATCGGCTAAGAAAACGAAACGTTATTACACCCCTGTAATTGATGCTGGTCATCAGGTATTCAGAGTTAGGGCATCAATGTCAGTAAATTACAACGACAAGAAAAGTGGAAAAAAAATATTGAATATGCATTTTTCAGCAATAGGAGATAAGCACTCAAATTGTGATGATGGATGGTGTTCTCTTGTAGATGTTAAAATCTATAAAGGAAAAAAGCGTTGGAAAAAAATAAAAGGATACTCAAAACTGGTAACGAGGGGACCAGGTGTGATTATAAATAAGTCCTCATGTGTTTATTTAGATAAGAAAATTACAAAAAATTATTCTGTTGGAAAAAAGAAAACACGAGTTAAAGCGAAATTTGCATTTTTGCCGCCTAAGGATGCATTATGGCGGGGAGGTATGAGTATCTTCCTAAACGTTAAATTTTAATTGGATAAGATATGCAAAAAACATTAGCATTTCAGGGAGGTAGTATGAATAAGCGTGTTGTAACAATTTTCTTCCTAATTATATGTTTCTGTCTATTGAGCTGCGCTTCAGAAAAACAGCAACAGAAAGAAGATGACGCATTTCGGCAAGAATCTTTCCACCAGCTAAGTTTTCAAGTTCCGGTTTCTTGGGAGACCAAAGTAGATGGGGACGGATATGTGGAATATGCAGAGACAAAAAAAGGAAAACTTAAGAATAGTTTGATTTTTTCTGTTGCGGAAAATACAGAGTTAGATGAAGAATTTGCTCGCATACGAAAAAATGCTGAATCATCGTCCGATCAGGGTGGCGAGGCGGCAAAAATAGAACAGAAAAAAATTTCTGTTTCAAACATGGCTGCTATTGAAGTCGAACATATGAATGCATCTGATAGCGGCAGGGATTATGGGAGGATCATACTAATTCAAAAAGAAGAGGATGTTATAACTGTCTTGTTTTATTCTATAAGTCAAGATGGCTATGAAATTTTTGAAAAAGTGTTGGAATCAATAAAATCAGGAATGTGAGTCAGATAGATAAAACATAATCTGATGAGAAGAAAGACGGCACCGTCCTTCTGAATCAGAAGAACCGATATAACGGAGAGGGTCAGCGGATCCGGAAGGAAGAGACGAAGGGAGCGGAAAGCAGGGTTCGAAATTATTACTATCAGAATGATAGCTTATTGTATACGATGGTTGAAGATGGACAGATGGACACTGTTAACATAGTCGGGCTGGATGGAGAAATTATGTTTACATCAAGAAAAAGTACAAATAGCGATGAATGGTATCTGTACAACAAGGATACGCGCGGAAGCACGTCCAGCCTGATTGATGCTAGAGGAACGGCAACTGCGGCATATGAATATGATGCATTTGGGAACACAACGATACGGGTCGGAGCGGGCTT